>CAISLL010000177.1 GCA_903886165.1 uncultured beta proteobacterium
GAAACAGCATGGCATCGGACGTTTCCTGCAGAATGGATTCCTTCAGCGCCAGCAGCTTGGCTGTCTCTGGCGACACCAGGTACGAACGCGCCCAGGCCCATGATCTGGGCGCCCAGCCGCTTTGCCATGGCGGCAGCATCCAGCAGGCGGCGGTAGGTGAATTCGGCCGTCTCGCGCTGAAAAAGCACCAGCCCCAAAGGTTTCCGGGATTGGTTGTGGGCTTGCCACACCCGCATTCAGTTGTTTAAAAGGTTTGTTGGTTTTGTGTCCTGGCGTACAGAGTGGCGCGCAAGGCGTTTGTACATTGGCTTCCAGCCCCTCCACTTCCGGCGGACTGAACAGGAAACCGAGCCATGTACAAGCCCTCTCAACCCTCCCATTTGTCCACCCCTTTGATCGGCATTCTTGCGGTTCTGGTCGTTGTGGGTCTGCTACTGGTTTTTCACGCAGTGGTGAAGGGTGCTGTGCAAGACGGGGAGTTTCGCAGGCAAGCCGGTGTCACACAAGCTGCGGCAACCTGGCGTTGCAGCCTGTTGCGCGACCTGCGGGCGCGTGACAGCTGTCTGTTGCAGACAGATGTGGCCGTTACCGCCATTCCGTCTGGCGTTATGCACGCCAGCGCACTGAACTGAACTGTCCTTTCGCTTAGCCTTGGTTGTCGTTGCGCCGCATGGACTGCGGTTGCGACGACAAAACAGCGATGGCTTGATCTCCCGACGCTCATCCCTCCGTCAGAAACTGATCAGTTCTGGGGCACCATTCAACATCATGTGGGTGGTTCCTATTCACCCAATTGAAGGAATCATCATGACGTACGCAAAATTGATCATCGCCACGGTCACTGCACTTGCACTGGGCGGCTGTTTCTCGCTTCCGGCAGGTCCTGCAGGGCCACAAGGCGCCACCGGTGATACCGGCGCCACGGGTTACACCGGGGCGACAGGCCGTACAGGCAGCACGGGGGCAACCGGCTACACCGGGGCCACTGGCGATACTGGAAACACGGGCGCCACGGGACGCACAGGCGCCACCGGCACCGTGCCTTCTGGCACTGTCGTGATCGTGCCGGCGCAGTAAGAGACTGGGCCAAGCAGCCCATCCCGGACACACCGAAGGGCGGGCGGGGATGGGCTGCTTTTTTGCGTTTATTTGACCGGGGTGACTGTCACGCTCTCGCGCAAGATGCCGCCATCTGACGAGCTGCCTGTCATCCCGTTCGGGACCATCATGCGGGCTTCACAGGCGCGCAGGTCATCGCCCTTGTGCACACTGCAGCGCTGCAACGCGTTCTGCTGGTAAGGGTCATGCGCATCGCTGAGGGCACCGCGTCGGGCGGCAGCCAGCGCATTTTTGGCTTCGGTCCTGCAGGTGCTGCGGTCCTGGTTGGACTGGCCGCTGTTGCATACCGCCATCTCCTGACGGTAACGTGTTTGTGCCTCGGCCGAGGCGTCTGGCGACGCTGCCAGCGCGCCGGTGGCGCACACCAGCGCAGTGACCGCAGCAAGTGCGGGTTTCAAAACAAGGACAAGGGTTTGGGTGGGACTGATCATTTCAAAGCTCCTCAGGGGTTAACTGAATGGGTGAAGCCTGATCATGGTCACTGGCGGGTGGACTGTCTGTGCACCAACGCACCTTGTGGTGGGACATCAATTTGCCTGGTGGCTTGAAACCACTCAAGCCACCACTACATCAATAAAAATAGCTACAAGCTCTTATTTTATAAGGGATATAGCCAATTTATAAATAAAAACTCTGAATTGCAGCCAAGCCTAACCGGCCACCGTCAACACCGGTTTTTCGCCACTGCCGAGCCGAGGACTGTGCGCCGCACCAAACTGGATGTCACCGCTGAGTTGCCCGCCTTCTTCAATCACCACCTTGCCGTAACGAATCTTGCCCGTGACCTTGCCGGTGGCGTAGATCACCAGCTTCTGGCGCACGGTCAAATTCCCGTCAAACCGGCCATGAATCTCGGCAATGTCGATCTCGGCAGAACCCTTGAAGGCGCCTTGCTCAGAAATTTCCATGACCCGGGAATCCATCGTGGCTTCGACCAGACCTTCAACCACCAGCGTGTCGCAGTCGGTGATTTCCACCCCTTTGAGCTTGATGTTGGGACCCACAATGAGCTTGCTGCCACCCGCTGAAACCGGTGCGCTGACGTTGGCAGGCATTGAGGCCGCAGGGGCTGGCACCTCGGTGATTGCATCTGCCAGCGCGCCATAGGCCGGTGCTTGCGGCATAGGCACCACATGTCGTGCCACAGGGCTGGGTGTTTCGCGCTTATTGAAGAAACTGGGAGATATGGCCATGGGGTTTCCTTTAAAAACGCCAGCTTAGGGATTTAGTAATTACTAAAATACCGTTTATAATGTCTTCATCCTGCACAAGCGGAGTTGCTGCGTATGAAGACAAGCACACTAGAGCGCAAGGGCGTATCGACGGAGATTGTTGATTTGATTGGGCGTCTAATTGACTC
>CAISLL010000178.1 GCA_903886165.1 uncultured beta proteobacterium
AACTCAAAAAGCTGAAAAATCAAGGCCAATCTGCCTATTTTTTAAGCAGATATGAAATTCCAAATTTTTAGTCTCTGTGTCCGACAGGCTGCTAGTCCAGCATCGCCGCCACTCGCGCCCGGACTTCTTCAGTCAAATAGTCAGGTGTTTTTTCGATCAGCGTCAATCTGCGCTGTGTGGGGTCAATCATCCTGAATTGATGCACCAGCACAATGCCAGCCGTTTGCATTCCTGTGCCTGATAGCGATACCGCCATGCCTGTGTTGCGTGCTGCCAGTCCGCCCTGAGTGATGGGGCAAACGCCAATCATCCCCAGCTTGTTGAGAGCCGCCTGAGTCACCACAATGGCAGGCCTGCGCCCCTGCTGCTCACTGCCTAGCGTGGGGTCAAAATCAGCCACCACAATATCCCCGCGCTGCCAGACGTGCCGACTCACAGTGCCACCTCATCTCCGCTGGGGGGCATGGTGTCCCATTGTTTGTCGATCAGCAGTGGTTCACTGTCCTGCATGGCCAGCAGGTCGTTGAGGCTGTATTTGCGCCGCTGCACAGGGGAAATAATCAAACGTCCTGCCTCAAACTCAAAGCTGACTTTGTCGCCCGGGTGCAGTCCGGTGGTTCTGGCCAGAGCCTGCGGTATGGTGACTGCAATTGAACCGCCTGCGGCCCTGAGTGTTGACGTGTGCATGATGTTGCCCTAGATGTGTAGCACTTAGTTTAACTTGCAGTGTTTATCTTGCTGCCCTGAGCGTGATCACGTCCGCACCAATGCGCAATTTGTCCAGGTAGTCCGCCCAGCGCTGCATCATGGCCCGGCGTGCAGGCAGGTGCGCCGTTCGGTTGTAGGCGCGTCCGTTGGGGTCTTTGACGTCCGGATCGAAACCCAGCGCCAGGGTTTTGCGCTTGTCGTGTCGCTACTCAAAGCCAGACAGCGGCGTGACAAAGCCCGTGAACAACTGGCGGACGGTATCGACCCCGGTTCAGCCAAACAGGAAGCCAAACAAGCGCAGGCGGCGGTACTGGCCAACACGAATGTGTCTGTCAGCGCCATGTTTACCCCTTGGTTGCCAAAATACAGTATCTGTTTTCCAGTACTTGCGAGATACGGCAAAAAGTACTGTAAAAAATTTGAGCTTCAATGATACGACGTGACACCCGATAAGGCAAAGAAAAACCCGCTACGCTGGGAAGCGTGCGGGTTTTGAGGTGTTTTGATACTGTCTGAAACTACTGACTGGTACCACCGACGGGAATCGAACCCATATCTGAGACTTAGGAGGTCCCCGTTCTATCCATTGAACTACAGCGGCAGGGGCTTGATTCTATTGCCCATTCGATTGCCAAATTATCGCTGCCATGGTTGCGTCAACTTGTTGTTCAATGGCACTGCCTGCGGTTTTGTGCCTGGACATGGGAGATCTGGAATCAAAGTCAGTCGTATCGATGTGTCCAGATCAGGTCAATTGCGCTTTGCTCGCCGGTTTGTGCACGCAGCGTGAGGCTTCTGGACAGGTCATAGAAGATGGTGAAAACACCCAAGGTACCGGTCAGACCACTCTCATACGCCACATAAAAGTCATTGCCCAAGCGTTTACCCAGGGTCACGGTGGCACCGCGGGTGGTGTCGCTGCCGCTGCCGCGAAAACTTAGCTCATCCAGACCGAGTGCCTGGGTCAGGCTGGCACTTGGTCCCTGACCGTCACCACCGAGCAGGGCCAGTGCGGCCTGTTGTAGCAAAGCGGCTTCGCCACCGCTGCCGCTGGTCGAGCGTCCCAGCACCAGCCAGGAGAGTTTTTCAGCTTCAGGCAATTCAGGCTCGGCGTACAGGCGCACGAAGGGAAGCAGCGCGGTTCCCAGCACCTGCACACCGACACGATGCGTGGTCTTGGGGCGGATCGCCAGAATGTTGAGTGCCGGGTTGTTGGCTGGGCCAAAAAATTGCAACACACCTTGCTCGATGTCCATGCGTTGGCCGTAGGCCTGGTAGGTGCCGCTTGCGGTGCGAATGGTGCCGGTCAGACCCGGTTTTTCCGTGCCTGCCGCCTGCAATTCAAGTGTGCCGGCGAGCCGGGTTTCCAGGCCACGCCCACGCACCTGAAAGTTCTGGCCCAAATCAAGAGTGACCTGGATGTCAGGGGTGAACGGGTCTGTTGGGTCACTCCCGGTGACCGCTTTGGTGGCCGGGCCGGGTTGCCTGGAGGCATCTGACAGCGCCATGGTGGCCGAGGGCCGTACCACCACGTCGTCGCCAAGTACCGGCGTGGTTTCGCTGGGCAGGGTGAGCATGGCCTGGTCGGCGGTGAGTTTGCCGCGCAGGGCAAGTTGGTTATTTTTCAGGTGCGCCGACAAATGGCCCGAGACCGTGAGGCGCCGGTCCGAACGGGTGCTCAGGCGCAGCGCCCGGGCGTCTGCCTCAAGCGCAATCTGCACGTGTTGCGCCAGGGTGGCGGTCGGTTTTGTGTCGGTCAACCACTCGGCCATGCCGGTGACCTTGACGTGCCCGCCCGCCGCACCGCCCGCTCCAAACAAGGTGAAGTCGTCAATGTGGAGTTGTTGCCCAACCAGGCGGGCGCTCAGGGTGCCCTGCTGAAAGTCGATGCCATCGGCCACTGAACGCACTGCCAGGTCTTTGGCCAGCAGGGTGCCGCGCCACTGCGGTTGCTTGCGTGTGCCGCTGAGGGCGGCGTTGGCATCCAGTGTGCCGCGCAGGCGCCAGCCCGGTGGGGCCAATGCCGACCAGGCATCGATGGGTGGCATTTGCATCTGTAGTGTGCCGCTCACCGGGGCATCGTTGGCCCATACCCAGGTGCCACCTGTGCTTTGCAGGCGGGTGCGCAGGTCGACCGTGGCTTGCCCCGCACGCGCACTGGCCCAGCGCAGGCTGGCGCTGAGGTCGCCCGCGTTGATTAAAAAGCCCAGCTGTGCCTCCCGTACCCCGGCAGACTGAGTCTGCTGGCGGCTCTCGCCGGTGCGGATGCTCAGGTCGCCAGAGCGGCGCGCCAGTGAGGCCTTCAGTGTGAGCGTTTCGGTTAGTGCGGCATCCCATTGGCCGTCCATCAGCATGTTGCTGCCAAGGCCCAGGTCGGCCATCGACTTGAGGCCGAGCGCATCGACCCAGGCCAGGGGCAGGCCGGTGAGGCTGCCCTTGCTTTGCCAGCGGGTGGTGGCGGGCGAAGCAGGATTCTGCGGGGCTCGCCTTGACCAGCTCACCGGATGCCAGCTGAGTGTGGCGGCGCCCGTGGTGCTGGCTTGCGGGCCGGTCAGTGTGGCCTGGCCGCTGGCGAATGAAACGGTTTGGGTGTCGCCGCCTTGCAACCAGTCCAGCGCGACCGGTGTGTCGTCGGCGAGTTGCAGCGACCAGGGGCTGGGTGTTGTGGTGTCTTGGGTGCTCAGCTTGAACTTGATCAGGGTGCCTTGCCAGTGGTTGGACTCGCGCTGCCCGGCGCTCACCTGCGCCAGCCAGTCGAACTGGCGCATGCCTGTTTTTGCTTGGCCCTGGGTGCGCACTTGCAGGGCCGCCAGGGTGCCGCCCAGGTTGGCTTGCAGGTCGCGCAGATGCCAGACCGCTGGATCAGTGACCGCAGCGGCTGGCGCGCTGGCCCAGTCAAGTTTTGGCGCCCGCAGGGTGGCCTCTATCTTGAGGTTGCGGCCCTGGTTTTGCCAGCCGCCTTGCCAGTTGGCGGCCAGCTCGGCCGCGCCCTCTATGCGGGCCGCTTGCAGAGTGTTGGCAACGGTAGGAAACCGGCTGAGCCAGCGTGTGGCCCTGGCGGCATCTGCCACATTCAGGGTTAGGCCGCCCTGACCGGCAGTGCTGGCCAGGTGGCCGTCCACGGCAGCGTTCAATCCCGGCAGTGACAGCGTCAACTGGCCTTGTGTGGCCTGTTTGACAGTCTGGTAGGTCAGTTTGCCTTCAAGCCGGGCGTCTGGCGCGTCGATGCGCAGACTGCTGAGTGTGAGTAAGGGTGCCGTCCACTGGCCTTGGGCTTGCAGGCTTTTTATTTCTAGCGCCTGCAAACTTTTCTGC
>CAISLL010000179.1 GCA_903886165.1 uncultured beta proteobacterium
GGTTTTGTCGGCGCCAACAACCGCATCGCGGGTCACGCCACCGAAGTCAATGGCAGCATGGTCACCGTGACCAGTGAGCAAGGGCTGGTGATCCCGGCGCGCGCCATTGGCAAAGTGGCGCGTGGCGACGCGGTCGAAGCCTTTGTGCGCCCGGAAGTGGCGCGACTGGCACGCAACCCGGCTGTGTTGCGTGACGCGGGCTTGCCGACGTTTGACGCACGCATCACCAGCCTGCTGTTTGACGGCGCCAACTCGGCCGTGTTGTTGCATGAAGTGCTGTCTGACACCGAATTCCGCATCGCTTTGCCGCAAACCGGCGAGTTTGCTGACCTGCAGGTCGGTGAAACCGTGGCCTTCGGGTTTGACCCGGCGCGCGCCGTGTGTTTTGCAGCAGGTCACACGACCCATGCCAGCTGACACCTCATCACGCACCCAGGCGCGGCTGATGCTCATGCTGTTGCTGGCACCGGCGCTGCTGTGGCTGGTGGGCCTGATCGTGTTACCGCATGTGGAACTGGGCATTTTATCGCTGCGCGAGCGCGTGGCACCGCGTGTGTACGAGCCGAGCCTGGCGCAGTTCCGCACGTTTTATGAAGAACCGCTGTACTGGCACACCTTTGTGCGCACCGCGTTGATGTCGATTGTGGCCACCGCCACCACGCTGTTGATGGCTTTCCCGATTGCCTGGACGATTGCCAAGATTGCCCGTGACAGAGCCAAGTCCATGCTGTTCATCATGTGCCTGATCCCGTTCTGGGTGAGTGAAACCGTGCGCACGCTGGGCTGGATGATTCTGCTGCGCGAATCCGGCGTGCTGCCAGCCTTCCTGGTCAACATGGGGCTCACACCCGCGCCGGTGGAGATGCTCTACCACGATGCCACCATCATGGTCGGCCTGGTCTACACCTCGATGCTGTTCATGGTCATCCCGCTCATCAGCGCGCTGGAAAGCCTGGACGACTCGCTGATTGAGGCGGCTTACGACCTGGGCGGCAATGGCTGGTCGATCTTGCGGCAAATCGTGATTCCGCACGCGGCACCCGGCATCGTTGCGGGTTGTATTGTGGTGTTCATGCTCACGCTGGGCAATTACCTGACACCGACGCTGCTGGGCGGCAAAAACTCGCAGTGGTTCACAGAGCAGATCTACACCCAGTTCATCACCCGCTTCAACTGGGAGCAGGGTGCAGCCTTTGGTTTCTTGCTGCTGGGCTTGAGCACGGCCATCGTCTGGGCTGGCCTGAAACTCAGTGGGCAGAAGTTTGGCGAAGTGATGCAAAGGTCATGAGCATGCCAAAGCCATCCAACCACAAGCCGACTGTCATTGCGGGCCACGAACCGCAATCCATGACAGCCGAACAGCATAGATTCCGGGTCAAGCCCGGAATGACAACTTTAGTAACCGGCAATAAAAGGCTCTGGAACTGCCAGGACAGCATTTGTGAGGTGCGCCAATGATTGCCTCACTGCCCAGACCACTGTGGCTGCGCGCCAGCACCGTGTTGTATGGCGTGGTGTTCTTTGCATTTTTGTTTTTGCCGCTGCTCATCGTTGCCGTGTTTGCCTTCAATGACGCACCGTATCCAGCGCCGCCCTGGCGCGGCTTCACCCTGGACTGGTTTTTTGGGCACGTCGGATCAAGCCGCACCGGCCTGTTTGCCGACAGTGCCATGCTCGGCAGCTTGTGGACCAGTATGGTGGTGGCCGGCTGGGTCACGCTGCTCTCCGTACTGGTGGGCACAGCCAACGCGTTTCTGATCGAGCGAACCCAGTTCCGCGGCAAGCAGGCACTTAGCCTGCTGATGCTGGCCCCGTTGGTGATTCCGGGCGTGATCCTGGGCATCTCCATCCTCGCCTTTGCCAGCCGCATTGCCAACCTGGCCGA
>CAISLL010000180.1 GCA_903886165.1 uncultured beta proteobacterium
GGTCAAGGTGGTGAACGCTGGCCACCAGCTCCAACGCTCAGGGCTTCGTACCTGGTCGAGGTGCCACGGTGCAGGCGCTTGGACTGGATCAGGCCGGGCAACAGTTCAGGCCATGGGCAGCGGATCACACCGGGCAGTCAAGGTGGTGAAGGTGCAACGGCTCCAACGCTCAAGGGCTTCACACCGGGTGCACGCCGGGCGGTCGAGGTGCTGACTCTGGCCACGGCAGGCCGATCAGGGGCAGGGCAGGGAATGGGTACAGGTAAGAGATAAATGAGTGAATTCAATTTCATCATATAAAAGTGCCCTCACTTTGCCCCCAGTCTGCCCCCACTTTGCCATCACTCCCTATTCATCCGCTAACCCGCATGGTTGCTAGGTTCTTGCTGTTTGCCCCCAGTGCCCCAGTGTTTTTACGTTTCAGCAGCCTGGAAAAATCCAAAATGGCGCAAAAACAGGCCGGCAACTGGTGCACGATGCCACCGGCACAAACAGTTCCGGCGCTTGAACCGGATCAGGCCGGGCGGTCAGAATCAATCAAATTGGTGATTTTTTTCCGGTCGTCGGAATGGGTTTTCTTCGGGGTGTCGACATAAAAAACTGGGGGCACTGGGGGCAAATCACAAAAACGCTCGTAAGTCATTGTCAGCATTGAGAAAATCTGCCCCCAAAACGACTGGGGGCAAATGGTTTTTGACTGGGGGCACTGGGGGCAGTCGAGCTCAAAGACGTCCATTAACGTCCGGTCATTCGTGGCACGCTGCAAAATCGCCTCAGTTCCGGCACAAAAAAAGCCCGGCACGTGGGCGGGCTTTTGGGTTGGTCGTGGCCAGGATCAGGGTTCAGTCGCCACAGCGTCCAACTTGTCATCATCGGGGTTTTCTGGCCAGCCCTTCACTGAAATATCGCGCCAGTCGCAGGCAGCATCAAGGGTGTGTTCATTCAACAGCGGGTAATTTTCCCAGCCGTGCCAGCGCATACCAAATTCAACCGGATTCAGTGGCGTGGCCTGGTCGCTTGCTTTCAGAATGTCGCAGTCGGGGTGAATGAACCAGCCCACCAGTGCCAGCCAGGCCCGCAAAGTCAAACGGGGTTCGGAATCGTCGGGGATTGATCGCAGCAGTTCCCGGACTTGTTGAATCATCACGGCCGCCCACTCTGCATCGCCAGCAGTCAACGCCTGGTCAAGTTCAACGCCAGCCGCTTCAACTTCAGCCAGTGATTCGGCGGGGATCGCAGCCGTCGCCGGGACAGGCATGGCTTGCGTTGGGGTGGTTGCCTTACTGGGTTGGTTGGGGTCAAAGCGTGAACCTTTGATGCGGCCGGGTTCAAGGTATTTTTTTCGCCAGCGTTGGGCACGCTCCAGGGTGTCGGTTGGCATTCCATTTTTCTTCAATTTGGAAACCATCGCCGGGGATATGTCCAGCAGCTTTGCGAGTTCTTTTTGTTGCATGAATTTACCTGCTGTTAAAAATTAACCTTTACGGTTCGGGTTAACTATCTGAATGAACCTAATCCATAAATCACTGTTTACAAACCGCAAGCGGTGCGCATTACCCTGTTCTGTGAGGGCTGGGTAGTACCTTAATAGGGGGGGTACCCCTTCTTACCTGGTGCACAGCGCGAAAGGAACTCCTGCCGCCACCGCCCACACGCGGCCGGGTGCGTGGTCACGCCCTCATGACGTGAAGGTGTATGGGTGGTCATAGGTCAAGTTCAAAGATGGCGGGCGTGATGCGATAGCACCATGAATTGCCAATGCCGGGCAAGCGTGCCCTACAGTCGAACGAACGCCCTTTGTCGGGGATAAGGCAGCCATGATCAAGCAGCACGCGGGCAACTGTCTTGTAGTCAAACCCTTGGCACACTTCAGCCCTGAATGCTTCAGCAAAAATGAAATATTCATAGCTCACGCCTTCACCCATGGCAGCGGGCATCCTGTCGCCGTACTCGGTGCCGAATTGGCTATTGGTCTTGATGGGTTCGCCGTCCTCGTTCACCATGCGCCGCATACCAGACCGAAGCAAAGTCTTTGGGGCGTGGTCATCACCGCCACGGTGCCACGTGGCAAACTTACCCTCACCACCGTTACCAAGAAACCCCCGCACCTGTCGCAGCATGGCCACAATCTCACCATTGCCACTGCCACCACGGGCAGCCAGCCAGGCATTGAAGCAGGCAGCGGCCGCGTTCTCACTCTCACCCACTGGCCAGCCGGTCAAACCAGCTTGTGTGGCCAGCTCACCCGCCGCACCCACCAGCGCAAAGCGGGCGCCGACACGCTCAACCTGCCCGCTGGCATTGGCAGGGATCAACCGGGCAGCCAGTGCGTCCGCTGATTGCTTGATGCTGGCCTTCAGGGTGTCTGTGTGTTCTGTCAGCCATTGCAGCCAGGCGCGGCCCGTGGCACCGTAAACCGTTTGGGCTTGGGTCGTGATGTGTTTGGCAAAGGCTGCACCATTGGCGGCCGTGTGCAGGTTCTCGAAGGCACCCAAACCCAGGCCAGCGTCTGCCGGAATGTCTGCCATGCGTACCTCTTGCCCGGTACGGGTGCGCTTTTGTCCCTCTGCCATGTGGTCAGCCAAGCCCAATTCACCAGCAGACAGAAACAGCAGCCGCCATGCCTGCCTGGTGCGTGGTGTGCCGGTGCGGGTTGCACGGGCCTTGCCTTGTTCGTTGGCCAGCATGTAGGCGCATTCGCCCGCGGTCTTGGGGTCAATCTGTGCCAGCTCGTCAAGGATCAACAGGCAGTCGCTGTGCTGTGCGGCGATGGCTTCAAGGGCGTTGTCTGTCGCTCGCCACCGCTGCAAATAGCTGGCACCGCCGTACACACTGGCAGCCAGCTTTAACGCCGTGGTCTTGCCGCTGGAGCTGTCGCCACGGTAGTGGAAACCGCCGCTCTCCATGTTGGCAGGGCGTAAGAGCGGCCCGGCAAAGGCACACGCCACCGCAAAGGCCAGGCGGCTATTGCCGACGCACATAGCGCCCACACGGTCGCGCCACTGGTCGGGCGTGCCCTTGCTTCTGAATGTGTTTTCTACCGCGTTGTCTGATTGAAAAACAATGCGCTCGCCACTGTCGCCAATGGTTTCCTTGGGCAACACAAAGGCGCGGCCGTTGTGCCAGCCCACACGGTCGGTGCAGCTTGCAAATTCTTCAGGGGCGCGGCTCTGCAAATACTGGGTCAGCAGGTTACGGGCGCGGGGTGTGGTCGAGATGGTCAAACCCATGTTCAACAGCGTGGCCCTGTATTCGCCGCCGTCAGCGGACAACATGCGGGCGGGCATGGCCCAATTCTTTTGAATGCCCAGCGGGTCAGCAAAGGCCAGGTAATAGCCCCAGCCGCCGCCATCCTGGTCACGGGTGCGGGCCTCCACTGTCAAACGGCTGCAAATCCATTCGGGCTGCTTGTGTTTGCCGTCCTGGTCAGCACCCGTAAACCACACGCCTGAATTGTCAACCGTGAAGGGTTCAAAGGCGCGGCCGCCATCGCTGGCAGCAGGGGCAGAATTTGACCCGCTGGCCTTGTTTTGTTTGGCTTGGGTGCGCCTGCCTTGCTTTGCAGCTTGCGTGGTCTGTGCGGCCGTTTGCGCCGCCTGGTGCGCATCGATGGCGGCATCAACAGCCAGCCGCACCGCGTCAAGCCCGGCCGCCTGGTGCAGGTCGTTGAAGTCACTGGCACCAACAGGCAAACCTTCAGGGAAAACAGCCAAGCCAGCCACCGCACGGGCAGCCGCTGTGGCTTTGTCGCGGCCGGGGTTGTGCCCTTTTTCCTCAAAGGTCTGTAAATCATCATCGCCGCAAATCACGATCAGGGCGGCCGGGTGTGCCTGGTGCAGTGCTTTGGCCACGTGTGGCAGATTGCCCGCATCAAAGGCCACTGCCACCGGGCGGCCCGTGGCCTGGTGCACGCTGGCAGCCGTGGCGTAACCTTCAGCCACCAGCAGCACCAACGCGCCCGCCGGATCGCCGCACAGGTGCCACAGACCGGACTTGCGTCCGCCCTTCAAAAACAGTTTGTCGGTGCCGTTGAAAGGCTTTTCCGGAGCAATGGTTTGCACGTTCCACAATTGGCCGGCTGCATCGCGCAAAGGAACCAACAGCACGCCATCAGGCGTAAACCGCACGCCGTGACCTTGCACGCCCTTTCGGATCAGGTAAGGGCTTGTCCCTGTATCACTGGCAGCGTCCCACAGTGCCAGGGCTTCATCACTGGCAGCCGCGTGACGTGATGCGGTCAACTCGTTTTGCAGGCGTTCACGTTCTGCCCGCTCACTGGCCAGGCGTGCCACCGTGGCGGGGTCTGGTTGGCTTGCGGGCTGGTCTGCTTTGGGCAGGGTGAAGCCGTGTTCTTTGGCCATGCGCATCAGCGTGCCAATGCCAACGCCGCCGCCTGCCTTGATGCTCTGCCAGGTTGACCGCGTGGCCTTCAGGTCGAAACCATCCGCAGTGGCGCTCCATTCGGTGAACAGCTCGCGGCCCGTGTCGTCTGGAAACTCGCTTTTGATGGCCATGCCAACACGTGCCCAGTCATCACGGGAAAGGTTTGCCGGGACGTGTTGCAGGGCAGCCCGAACTAAGTCGGGGGTGATATTAGGTTTCATCAAACTCGGCACCGCCTACACACTTCAGAAAATTTCCATCCGGCGTGGCCACTGCCACCGTGCCGCCACTGTTTCTCAGCAAGATGACGTTGTGCTTGATCAACGAATGCGCCACTTCAGGGCGGGGCTCGTCAGGGTGACGCTGGATAAACAGGTTGACCGCAGAACTGATATCTGGGGGGATGAACCTGTAGCTTGGTCGACGCCTGGTGATCACTGCTCGGTGAGCTTTGATGCTCAGTTCTGCACCGGCTTGCATTGCGGCTTGAGCTTCGGATGTTGGTTTCATGGTGTTTTATTGGTGTAAGGGTGCACGGCTCCAGGCATTTTTTGCCCCCCTTGCCGTGCGCCATCACCTATCAAAGTTTTTGGCATGAAGGTTTTGGAGAGGAACCCAGGAAACTTTCGATTGGGTCTTAATCCAAACTCAGCCCGGCAGAAGTGGCGTCGTCCAGTAGCTTTTGACGCTGAGAGTGCAGCTTTCCCAGCAAGTCATGGGCTCGTTTGATTTCGGCTGCACGTTGGTCGGCAGTCAAGACGGACTCGTTTTCGTACACCAATGCGTCAATCGCAGAATGCACAACTTTTTGCATTGCAGGTGCCGCGAATGCCCCGATCAGGGCCAACAATGCGCCAGGATCGATATCACCTCTGTTGTCTTGAATCACAAACATTGCCCCAGTCTTGCGCAACGTGTTTTGACGCGGGTTCAAGTTGCGTTTTGCTAGACCGGCAATCTGTTCGGGGCAGGTAGTCAGCCAGGCATCGAAATCCGTTTTCATGTCGGCTTTGTTGGCTGTTTGACTGCTGTGTTTGGATATCGCAGCATTGGCGGCTGCAATTTGCGCATCAAAACCGGCCAATTCCTCGGCGGCGTCTTTTTTGGCTTTACGTAAAAATGAAAAATCGAAGTCCATAAATGTCTTTCTGGGTTGTCTAGGTTAAAAATTAGGTCGGGAAAATAAAGGTTCGATTGCGCATGGCTGTGTAGCTTTCAAGTGCTTTTGGCCACGGCCCGAAGTCGCGCATCGAATAAATTGCATTGCTGGACAAGACCAGCTCGTCTCGTAGTTCGATGCCGCACCGCCAGCAAGCCTCGAACGTGAGGCACGCTGAAGCCTCGTCAACGCGGCTTGGTGCCGCCGATGCGTCGATGTGGTTGTGTGCCAGGGCGATGCCGGTGGCGTCGATTTTTTGGGCGCGTCTCAGAATGCGGCCTAACGGCACCCGCACATGGTGCGCGTCACCTTTTGCAGCAGTTCGCACTGACACCAGCTCGCCATGCCTGTAGAACCCAACAATCAGGCACTCTATTGGCTGCTGGTGCAACCGGTGCTTAATCAGGCGGCGAATGAAATCAGCCTCGGTGTAACGGGCTGGATCCGGCAAGAAAGAATCTAGGACGGTCTCAGGATTGGGCGTTATGTTGCTTTTGACCGTGGTCATTAGCGGGCGCCTTGAATTTCGCCCACGGTTAAGCGGCTTTCAATCCATGCCTGAACTTCACTCAGTCGCCAGCCCACGGCACGCCGTGACAAAACGACACGTTTCGGAAAATCTGGGATGCTGTAGACGCTTGTTTTACCCAGGCCGGACAACTCACAAACCGTTTTGATGCGAATCAGTTTGTCGGGTTGGGCGGGGGTTGTTGGCACGCGCCCGCCTTGAGTTTTGGGGGTTGCGCCGTGCACGGTTTGCGCGGGTTCTGGTTGTTCGCTTGAATGCATTGGGCACCTTTAGAGGTTGTTGAGGTACCCATTTTTTTTGATTTATCTATGTCGTAGGGAGGTGGATATTCAGTGTCAGTTAGCGTCAGTTAGCTTTTTGCGCATTAATGCCGTTGCTAACGCCCATAACCACCGGCTTTCATCGCGTTTGTCTGTCTGGTTTGGATCTTTGCCAACCGTCTCAATTCGCCTCTGGGATCACCCTCAAGATTGATTTCTTTGGCAATGAATCGCAAAGCCAGAACAAGGCGTGAACGTTCGCTTGTCCTACAAGGAAAACCGTAGTAAAGCAAAATTGGCGTGATTTGGGATACAAGATTCACAATTCCGGGGCGTGCTCTTTTTCCACGTGGACGCCTGATTCCATAGTTATCCCGTAGCAACTTTGACACCGCCATGTTTGACAATATGAGCGCGTTATGGTCGGTGTAATTACCCATTCTGACAACTGCCCGAATGATTTCGGCGGCCTCATTGTTCTTGAGAATTGCAGACAGTTCATGAATAGAAAACTCAGAGGAACGCGGAAAAAGCACATCCGCTATCCGGTTAAATTCTGCAACATGTTCACGGTAAAACACTATCTGCTCAGCGCTTTCCGGCTTAATCTCAAGCATCGTCACCCCTTCAGGTGTGGTCTTCGTTGGGGATGCCAGCCAGGGCGGTGAAGGTTTCCGACTTTTCCCCCTTGCGGATCAGGCGCAGGGTAGGCGTGGCAAAACTACGGTATTAAGCAGTCACGGCCTCGCGCTGGCTGGCCTGCGCCACACTCAGCATGAAGGCAGGTTCAGCCAGTGCCAGCGGCGCAAACGTGGGCGCGTTGGCGGCTTGCATCATGGCGACTCATTCCCGACCAGTAGAAAGCGCATTTCGCGAAGGAATTTCAGGTTTGACAGACGCTCATTCATCACTTGAGACAGTCGCCATGAGGTGATGGCGGAAAGGTCCGTTTCCTGTTCGTCTTCAAGTCGGTTCATCAAAACCATTGAAAGGGCATCCAGCGTTTCAAGTTCATCCTCAAGGAGCTTGATGGCTCGGAGATTGTTTGCTTTGGTTGGTGCAAATTCGGTGGTGTCAATTGTTGAGCTCACGCTTGCCCCATTACGTGGGAAATGTGGCCACCATTAATCGACTGAATTAATGCAAAAGAAAAATTCAGCAGGTGTATTGATTGGTACAGCGCACCAGGAACGCCGGAGGGGTCTTGGCTTTCATCTGTCAGTTGCCGGATGTTTTCCATAGATGCACTTACCAAACTGGATAGTTCGTTAAAGGCATGTTGCAGTGGTACACCAGCTCGGACAGAAAACAGGGTTTCTCCATCTTTTCCGACAGGGCAAAAGTCATACGCAGTAGTAAACGCGCCTATGTATTTTGTGGTTTGAGAATTGTCAACCGCTTGCCGGGTCGGTTTTGTAGAATTTACAGTAGCCATAATTGAAACTCGCTTTTTCAGTTGAGGTTAGGGGTTTGGCGGTGTTCCTGCACTGCCTAGCCCCGTCTGTTTTGCCCTACAAATCGGCGTAGGGCGTGCCGTTTACTCGGATGCGACTGCCAGCCTCACCGGGCCATCCCAAGCCAACTCGGATCGAATCAGCTTGTACCAGTGAGCCATGCTGTAGATGGTTTTGCCACCAGGCGTGCATTGCAACCATTCGCCGGTCATGTAGTCCAACACCTGCATGGTGCAGGCGTTGCCCCAGGGCGTACCCATTACCTCGGACTGGTCCAACAGGCGAACAGAATCGTCCCATCCCTTTGTTTTGCACAGAGCCATCATTGATTTGATGGCGTCCAGGTTGTCGTTCGTCATGATGGCATCTGCACTGCGTTGGGGAAACGCTCGCGGATAAGACGCGCTCCCATCAATCGAACTTGTTCGCGGATCTCCACCAAAGCGTTCAAAACGTCATCAGGGCTTGTCGCGCCACCGCCTGAGCCAATGGCCTCATTCAGTTCATGCGCAGCGCGTAGCAGCTCGTTTGATGCCGCCAACGTGTCGCTGTAGCTTTCGTCTGTCCAGGTGGTCATGGGATTAACTCCTTTATTTGAAGACATCTTCAAATCTTTACATCTTTACGATTACTCGCTCAGGTATTTCTTCATGGCGGCTTCAATCATGTCGGTCATGGTCATGCGGCGGTCAACACCCGCACGCTTCCAGGCATCTCGCAGTGATGGCGCAATGTTCAGGTTCAGCCGCACCGGCTTTTCATCCGTCACCAGGTGAACCGGCACGTCTGGACGGACATCTTCTAATTTTTTGGATTTGATGGTCAGTGGTTTAGCCATTGTGCGGACTCCAATTCTTTGATGACGTTAGAAATTTCTGCTTTTGCTGTGGCGTCCGACATGTCCAGGACAGACAACCCGGCGGCCATGGCGTTGGCAAATACAACCCGGTTTCCAATCGTGGTCGTGAGCTGCTCGATGCCCTCATACTCGTTCCACGCCCCATCGATGATGGTCTTTGAAATAGTCGTGATGCCGCTGGCACGGTTGACCAGGAAGGCAGCTTCAATCTCTCCACCGATATCACGCTTGGCTTGAATCAGCCTCACAGCGGCAGCAGATGCCCATACGTCGGCGGCGCTCGGCTGGATGACAACCAGGGCAACGTGGGCAGCTTTTATGATGGCAGCGGACATGCTCTCAGCCTTTGCCGGTGCGTCGATCACCACAATGTCAGCAGCCAAAGACTGCAAAGCCTTTGCCAAGTTCTGCGCCCGGTCAATGGCTATCACTGCGGGCAAATCGGCCTCCTGCGGGCTTGCCGCCCTCCAATCGCGTGCGGTGCCTTGTGGGTCAGCGTCAACCAGGACAACCCGCTTACCCTGCCTGTGCATGGCCGTGGCGATGTTGGTGGCCAGAGTGCTTTTCCCTGTTCCGCCTTTTTCGTTAATTATGGCTATGATCTTCATGTGATGATCTCTTTATGAGTTCATCTGAGTATAGCTTCATATCTTCCTATTTTTCAAGGCGGTATCTTTTACCTGGTTGTTTGGTTCATAGCCATTTTTCAAACCTGTTCAAGTCTGCCCCAGCGTCAACAAACCAGCGGCGTTGGTTTGCGCTCCACCGGCCACCCATCGCTTTAACCTTGTCCTTGTCTTCAAACGAGACATTGAGCATGGTCTGTGTCGCTGCGGTTTTTGGCTTGTAAAGCCCTCTTCTAAGCCTTACATCATGGACCAGTTCATTGATTTCGGAATCTGAGACGCCAGCCTCAATAAGCTGTTTTTTGGCATTTTGGATCAGCCCAGATAAATTCTCTGGGTATCTGCTTTGCCGGTCCAAAAGGGCTAGAAATTTCTCTTTTGTCACAGTATTTCTCCGGTTTAGTACGCAACATCAGAATCAGAAATGCATGCTGGCAACGGACTTGGTTTTTGACTGTCGATTGCTTTGTCAATGGACTTTCGCTTGTATTCAGTAATGAACATCACCCGATTACCTTTGAAAAACAGATGTGGATTTGTCCAAAAAGTTGTTGGGGTACGGGGTGCAATAAAGTTTCTGGCCAGCAAATCTTTTAGTCCACGCTGAAAAGTCTTCTCGCTCATGTCAAGCGTTTGGCCCTCCAATCCGTCCCCAAACCAATACAACTCAACCCAGTCCGCATAACCTCCTTTCATTGGAGTGCGCTCATACGCTGCCAGGACAGCGGTTAGAACGCGTTGAGAGGTTCGGTTTAGCTCAAAGCTAGCTGCAATACCTGCTGAAAACATCTTCACAAAGTTTTCATCGTCAAGCTCTTTGATTTTGTGTATGACACTCACAGCCTCCGTTTCGCCTGCTTCATTAAGTACATCGTCATAGCCACCTGTCCGCACCAAGCCTTTCCTCAATTCGACTTCTTGAGTCGATAAAAGTGGATTAACGTTTGGCGAGTACTTAAGCCTCCGAAGATTGATAGCAGGCGTTTTCACAACTTGGCTAGACATTTTTACCCCATTTATTTGTACATCAGTAGACGGAGTTTATTCTCCTAAAGACAAAAAAGATGCAATTTTTGTCTAGCGATAGCATTTTTTTGTCTTTCGATGTCCTAAATTTGTCTCGGACCACTAGCATTCATGCGGGTTTGCGGGGTTTACCTTCTCACTCTAGGGTGTCCGGGACCGGGAACCGGGAACCGAAACACCCGCCCATCTGATTTTGTTGGTGCCCCCGTGTTGACAACTGGCCTGCCCACAATCGCCTACCGGCTCAGTGTGGACAGCCGCTACGCGGTGCACCAGTTGCCCACACTCCAGCCTGACGCGCTGACGCTTGCCAAACAGCCTTTTTTAATTTTTTCCAAGAGGAAGCCAAGGGGATCACGCCTAATAGCCTTAGGCGTGAGTGTTGCCCACAGCCAAGCTGTTGGACAACCATTCTTTGCCTTGTCAAACAGGGTTGTTTCTCCCCCTCGCGTAGAGGGGGCAGGGTGGTCCGTGGGAATGCTGACAGTGTGTCGGTGAGACGCGAAGCGGCTACACGTTGAGGGGGTCTGGCCCTTCCCCCGTGGGGGACTATCGAGGGTGTCTGTACGTGATTCAGCCCGCAAAGCACGTCAAAAAAACAGGCGATTTTTCATTAACATAACGCTGCTTGTATCAAGTAGGCGGTTTTTCCACGTTGACAATTAATAACGCGTGCCGTTATCATTCGGGCATGATCCAAAGCTTCCAGTGCAACGATACGCAAGCCTTGTTTGCTGGTAAACGGGTCGCCCGGTTCGCCAATTTTGAAGCCGTGGCGCTGCGCAAACTGCAACAGATCCACGCGGCCACGGTGCTGGATTTTCTGCGGGTGCCACCAGGCAACCAACTGGAAGCCCTCAAAGGCAACCGGAAGGGCCAGTACAGCATTCGCATCAATGCCCAGTGGCGGGTTTGCTTTGTGTGGCTGGATGGCCACGCCGGGCGCGTTGAAATTGTCGATTACCACTGAAAGGATGCCACCATGACACGAGAAGTCCCCTTGATCCATCCAGGCGTGATCCTGTTGGAAGACTGGCTCAAGCCCATGGGTCTGAGCCAATACGCCCTTGCCAAGGCCATTGACGTGCCGCCACGGCGCATCAATGAGATTGTGAAAGGTCTACGCGGTATCAGCGTGGACACGGCTTTGCGTTTGAGTGTGTTTTTTGGCACGGATGCGCAGAGCTGGATCAACCTGCAAACCCACTACGACACCGAATTGGCCCGCGAAGCCATGGCCAGCATTCTGGGGCGCATTGTCCGGCGCGATGCGGTTGAGGCTGCATAACGCATCAATCACCAAAACTCTGTCGGCAAATCGATTTTCTTCAAGCGACTTTGATTGACTTGGTAGGCCACGATGGCCACCCCATGGCTGCGCACCGCGGCCACACAGCGGCCATCTGGCAGTTCTTCATAACTGGTGCTCAGGGCTTCTCCCACGAAAAGGCAAGACTTCGCGTAACGCGCCAATGCCCGCTTTTCAAAGTCAATGGGCAGTAATTTGCGTTTTCGTTTGGCCATGATGCTCTCAGGGACCGCGTGGGCGGGGCTGGCTGGCCTTTGGCTGCACCGGCTCAGGTGCAGGCGTCGGTACGGGCACCCGCTCTGCGGCTTGGGCTTGCAGCTCGGCAATGTGGCGCTCCAGCTCGCGGGCGTGCGCTGACACCGCTTGGATGGTCTCTGCATTTTTGGCCAACGCGGCCTCAGCCTGTTCCCAAGGGGTTGCCGTGGCCACCGCCTGAAGGGCATTGAACGCCCTGGTGTCGCTGGCCTCGTTGTCTTTGGCCTGTTTGAGCTGTTCCTCCAAAGCCCGCTTGTGGAAGATCCGTCCGAAAAACCCAAGCTCGCCCAGGGCAACCGCCAGGGCGGAAACAGCATGCCGGGACGTTGACAGCCGCTTTCCGGCCTCAGGCGCGTTTTTCTTGGCATCTGCCACCACGCGCTCAGGCTGTGCCGTTTGAAGGCGCAGGCGGCCAACGCGGGCGGCCTCGGTGCACATCTGAAGTTTTCGCACGTCAGCGGCCAACGCTTGGCGCATCTGCTCCAGTGTCTGGGTGGGCTCAGTCGGCACGGTGGGCGCGGTCATGCCGGTTTTGAGACGGTCGATTTGCTGTGGCGTGAGTGCCGGTGCAGCGGCGTCCTGCCCGGCCATGGGCGTGACTGGTGACGCGGGCGGCTCTTCCTGGTGGTGCATGGCTTGCGCTCTGGCTGTGGCCTCTGCCACGATTTGGGCGGCTACCAGGTGGGCCCGCTGCAACAATGCCGCCTTGATTTCTTCATCCAGCTCAGCGGCTTCGCGGTTGTCGGATCTGGCCGTCTCATTGAACGCCCGGCGCATCCCGGCATTGGCGCCCGTGCCCTCGTGGATGGTGGGCACCAGGTGCATGCCCTGATCCGCCAATGACCGGTGATCGATGCGAGTTTCAAGCCCGGCCCGGTGCAACTCCCGGTTGCAGAGCATGGCCCAATGCGCACGCCAGCCGGTGATCTCCAGGCTTCCTGTTTTGGCTGCATCCAGCTCACGGCACTTGTCGCCCAACACCCCGTCAGGTTTGAACCGCCTGGTGGTCATCAGAATGTGGGCGTGGGTGTTGCGTGGGTCATTTTTGCGGGTCGGCTGGTGCACGTTGACATCAACGGCGCACCCATGTTTTTCAACCAGGTAGAGACCCAGCTCGTTGGCCAATGAAATTTGTGTTTTGAGATCCAGCTCCATGGGCAGGCTGATTTCACATTCGCGGGCGACTGTGCTGTTCTTGCGGGTCTCTGCCCGTTCGGCTTCATTCCATACCTGTTCGCGGCTCAGGGTCAGGCCATGGGGCAGGTGCAGGGTCTTGGAAACCACGCCACCACGGCGGGTGAAGTCGTACACGGTCATGGCTTTTTCATCTGTCATGCGCTCACCGGATCGATAGCACGCAGCGGCCACCGCACTGTGGCCAGCGGTGCGGGAAAACACTTTGACGGATAGGTGAAAGATGGCCATGCTTTGTTTTCGTTGGTGCGGTTTTTGCCTTTGGTGGTTGCGGTTTTTGGCTGTTTTGAATTTGGCCTCCGGCAGGACGCACGCAAACGAAGTTTGCATAAGTGCGCTTTACAAGGTTTCAGCCTTCACCATTTCGCCAGCTTGCTTTTGCTTCAGATTGTGATTCTACAAATTTTCATAGAATGGCGCATATACACTAAAAAACAGGTGAATTCATGACTGACGAAAAAAAATTAACCGCAATCGAAAAGCTTGATGCAAAGATCGAGGCCATGCGCCAAAAGCGGGCGGCGCTTGTCAGCCGGGAGACCAACGAACAGCGCAAACTTCGCGGGCGAAAATGTGCCATTTTGGGGGCATGGTTGATGGCCAATGACCCTGACGCCGTGGCCAGAATCGTTAGCCAACTGAAGCGCCCGCAAGACGTGGCGGTGTTTGCCGACTCATTGCCGGTGAAGCCTTCAGACGCTGCGCCGGGTGTGGCACCTGTTGACGCCGTGGTGTAGTCCTTTGCCACTGCGCCACCGCAAAATTGCGGTGGCGGTCAAACTGGTGACGGTGCCAGTAGATCCAACACTTAAAGGCTTCGCACCTGGTGCGCTGTGCCGCCACAGATCATGCCGGGCAATGGCTCACGCCAGGCGGTCGCAGTGCCAGCAGCTCCAACGCTGAAGGGCTTCGCACCTGGTCGAGGTGCCAACAGCTCAGGCCGGGCAACAGCTCACGGGCGGGCAACAGCTCAGGCCGGGTAACAGCTCAGGCCGGGCAACAGCTCACGGGCGGGCAACAGCTCAGGCCGGGCAACAGCTCACGGGCGGGCAACAGCTCAGGCCGGGGCAACAGCTCAGGCCGGGCGGTCAAGGAGGTGACGCTGGCCACCAGCTCACGCCGGGCAACGGATCACGGCCGGGCTGGCAGTGAAGGTGACAGCAGCTCCA
>CAISLL010000181.1 GCA_903886165.1 uncultured beta proteobacterium
ATTGTGGCGCTATTGGTTGTTGTGTTGGTGGCTTTGGTTACCTACTTTGTGGTGTTCGTGGAGCGTGGCCAACGCAAAATTTTGGTGAACTATGCCCGCCGCCAGGTTGGAAACAAGGTGTACGGCGGGCAGTCGTCCCATCTTCCACTGAAGCTCAATATGGCGGGTGTTGTTCCTCCAATTTTTGCCTCATCGATCATTCTGTTGCCAGCGACGATTGCAAATTGGTTTAGCGCGGGAGACTCCATGCGTTGGCTGAAAGATATTTCCAGCACACTGAGTCCCGGACAGCCCATTTATGTGATGCTGTACGCAGCTGCCATTGTGTTTTTCTGTTTTTTCTATACGGCGCTGGTATTCAATAGCCGTGAGACTGCCGACAACTTGAAAAAGAGTGGCGCATTTATTCCTGGAATTCGTCCGGGGGATCAGACCGCGAAATATATTGATAAAATCTTGCTCCGCCTCACTCTGGCCGGTGCGATTTACATCACGTTGGTGTGCCTGTTGCCCGAATTTCTGATTCTCAAATACAACGTGCCGTTCTATTTTGGTGGGACATCGTTGTTGATTATTGTTGTGGTGACCATGGATTTCATGGCACAGGTTCAGAACTACATGATGTCTCAGCAATATGAATCACTGCTGAAGAAGGCTAATTTCAAGTCGTCTTGAGGGCCAGTGGGTTGAAATGTCGAAAGATGACGTTATTCAGATGCAGGGTGAGGTTGTAGAAAACCTTCCCAATGCGACGTTTCGAGTGAAACTGGAAAACGGTCATGTAGTGCTTGGGCACATTTCGGGGAAGATGCGCATGCATTACATCCGGATTTTGCCGGGCGATAAGGTTACTGTTGAGTTGACGCCGTACGACCTTAGTCGTGCGCGCATAGTGTTCAGAGCAAAGTAAATAGCGCATGTTCCGCGCGATTCAAAGTCGGAACGGGGCGAAGGGTTTTAGGAGAGAAATATGAAAGTTTCGGCTTCGGTCAAGAAAATTTGCCGCAACTGCAAAATCATCCGACGCAAGGGCGTTGTGCGCGTGATCTGTACAGATCCACGCCACAAGCAGCGTCAGGGTTAATTGCAAGAGTTTTAGAGGACGAAAATGGCACGTATCGCTGGCATCAACATTCCGCCGCAACAGCATTCCGAAATTGGCCTGACCGCCATTTTTGGTATCGGTCGCACTCGCGCTCGCAAGATTTGCGAAGCCTGTGGCATTGCATATTCCAAGAAGGTCAAGGATTTGACTGACTCTGATCTGGAGAAAATCCGTGATCAGATCGCTCAGTTCACCATCGAAGGCGATTTGCGTCGTGAAACCACGATGAACATCAAGCGTTTGATGGACATCGGTTGCTACCGCGGATTCCGCCATCGCCGTGGCTTGCCCATGCGCGGTCAACGTACCCGCACGAACGCCCGTACCCGCAAAGGCCCACGCAAGGCTGCTGCCTCATTGAAGAAATAACAGGGATTGAGAAACCACCATGGCAAAAGCTCCCGCCAATAACGCAGCACAGCGCGTTCGCAAAAAAGTCCGCAAGAATGTTGCTGATGGCATTGCACACGTGCACGCATCGTTCAACAATACCATCATCACGATCACTGATCGCCAGGGCAACGCGTTGTCTTGGGCGTCTTCGGGTGGTCAGGGTTTCAAGGGCTCACGCAAGTCCACTCCATTTGCTGCCCAGGTAGCTTCTGAAGTGGCTGGTCGTGCAGCTTTGGACCAGGGGATCAAGAACCTTGATGTTGAAATCAAGGGTCCTGGCCCGGGTCGTGAATCCTCGGTTCGCGCGCTGGCTGCTCTGGGCATTCGTATCAATATGATTGCGGATGTGACTCCAGTTCCCCACAAC
>CAISLL010000182.1 GCA_903886165.1 uncultured beta proteobacterium
CCGCCAGTCTGGATGACGAGGCCGCCGCCGCTGCCATCAGCCTGCTGTTGACCACAACCGTGGCGCTAGGTGCCACACTGGTGATCGCGACCCACGATGCCCGTGTGGCGGCGCTGATGCCTGCTGACCAGAAGGTGTACCGGGCCAGCTTCAGCCGACCCGCCTGACCCATCACATGAAAACCCTCACGCTGGCCTGGTCCTACCTGTGGTCGCGCCCGCTGGGTGCTGCGCTGAACCTGCTGCTGCTCAGCCTGGGCTTGGCCTCCATCACCTTCTTGCTGCTGGTTTCAAACCAGCTCAACAAGGCGTTTGAGCGCGACCTGCAGGGCATTGACGTGGTGGTGGGCGCCAAGGGCAGCCCGATGCAACTGATTTTGTCGGGCGTGTTCCACATCGATGTGCCACCGGGCAACATCCCCTTGAAAGCGGTGCAGGCGCTGCAACAACAGCCGATGGTGGAGCGGCTGATCCCCATCAGCCTGGGTGACAGCCTGCGCAGTTTTCGCATTGTGGGCACCTCGCACGACTACGTCGCACACTACCAGGCCAAGCTGGCGCAGGGCCGGTTGTGGACACAGCCGATGCAAGTCGTGCTGGGCGCCACGGTGGCAAAAAAGCTTGGGCTCGCCATCGGCAACACCTTTGTTGGTACACACGGGCTGGGCGAAGCTGGCCATCCGCACGGCGACAGCATCTACACCGTGGTCGGCATCCTCGCGCCGAATGGCAGCGTGCTCGACAGGTTGATCCTGACCGACACCGCCTCTGTCTGGAAGGTCCATGAGGACTACACCGCCGTGGACGATGAAGACCGTCAGATCATGATGGACGAGCGTGAAGTCACGCTGGCGCTGATCACCTACAAGTCGCCGCTGGCAGCAGTGAGTTTTCCGCGTTATGTCAACACCAGCACCGACATGCAGGCTGCCGCCCCGGCACTGGAAATCACCAGGCTTTTGGGCATGCTTGGCCTGGGCACCGATGTGCTGGGTGCCTTTGCCGGGGTGCTGCTGTTCACAGCCGGTTTGAGTGTGTTCATCGCCTTGTGGGGCGCGGTGCGTGAGCGCCGGGGTGATCTCGCGCTGCTGCGCATGCTGGGCGCGCCGCCGCGCAAAGTGGCCGCTTTGTTGTTCCTTGAAGCCTTGTGGCTGGGCTTGCTGGCCGCTGTGTTGGGTGTGCTGGCCGGGCAGGGCATGGCGGCCGGTCTGGCTTGGCTGCTGCAACTGGACAACTCGTTGCTCATTGGTGGCATGGCCTGGCCGATTGAACTGTGGGTGGTGCCCGCTGTGGCATTGGGGGTGTCGTTGGTGGCGGCCATTTTGCCGGCACTGGGGGCGTACCGAGTGCGTGTGTTGGAACTTTTACAAGGAAGTTGATTTATGAAAAATTGGACTATAGTCCATATGATTATTGCATCATCAGCTATATTTTCAGTAGCGTCTGCGGCAGAGCTTGACAAAGCCACGAAAGAAGACATTGCACGTCATCGGGTCATGGCAGTGGCGCATGAAAACGCTGCCAAGTGCCTTGAGTCAGGCAAACCCGATGCGGTCTGTGAGAAGCAATTGCAGGTGGAATGCAAGGGTGTTGCCATTGGCAAGTTTTGTGGCATGAAACACCAGCATTAACATGTCCGGATTCTTGAGGACCTTGCATGAAGCCATTTGAATTTCTTCGCCAGACGCCAGGTGAGCCAGCCCGTAGCACCAAATCAGCCGCGTTGGCTCTGGTGTTGTCGGCTTGCCTGTTGCCACTTGGCAGCCTTGCGCAATTGAGTTCGCCTATTGGGGGCGATGTGCCTGTGGGCTCGGGCCCCGGTGTGCACAGCCCAAACAGCCCGTATGCGCCGCTGCCCAAGCGCGCGGACGTGCTGCCGTGGTCGTTCTTGACCGATGTGAAAACCAGGCCGGTGAACAAGCGCCTGCTGCCTGACTTCCCCGCACAAGTGCAGGCCCTGAACGGTACCTCACAACGCATTCAGGGCTTCATGATGCCGCTGGAGCCGGGCGAGAAACAAAAGCACTTTTTACTTACCTCGGTACCACTCACCTGTTCGTTTTGTCTGCCGGGCGGGCCTGAGAGCATGGTAGAAGTCTTCACCAAAACCCCGGTCAAATACACCATGGAGCCGGTGGTGGTGGAAGGCAAGTTGGCGGTGCTGGCAGACGACGCCTATGGGCTTTACTACCGAATCAAGGACGCAGCGCCAGTCAGGTAGGCAGACCTGGGCGCAGTTCGCAGCCGGGCTTTTTTTGATGAATTTGATTTATGTCAGCGCTGGAAATGACCGTTTGTTGCATAGTTGGTTCATTGATGTTTTTCGCAACCGCGATGGTTGTTTTTTAGGACAGGCAACATGAAAGCACTCCAGGATCTTTTTTCGACTGACTACGGCATCATGAGCATCGTGGTGATTGCAGTGATCATTGTGGGCTTGGGTGCAGCCTACGGTGTTCTCAAGTCCAAAATGGCAGAAAGCGCAAAAAACGCCGGAAAGTAGACGCGTCGGCGGCACCAACTGCACGCTGTCCACCATCACGGTGGTGATGTCGCTGGTGGGCATGTTACGGTAAGTGATCAGTCTACATTCCCAGTGACTTCATGAGTTCCTCATGGTCAAGACTTTCCTGGGTGGCTGTTTCCGGGGCTGCATCCTGTTCGGCGTTGGCCTGTGCGATGAGTTCGTCGGGGTTGACCACTTCATTGACTTCAAAGTCATGCAGCTTGATGAATTCGGTGCGGTCAATCGCCAGCTCAAGGTAAAAGATGTTGTTCTGACCGGTGTAGAAAGTCACACGCCGTGCCTCCGGTTTGTCCAGATGGGTATCCACACTCAAGGCAACTTGTTTGCTCAGCACCAGCATCTTGGGCTGGTTCTGGGTGATGTGGGTTTGCAGTTCCCTGCGCACCTTGCCGCTGAAGTCGCCCACGATCTGGTTCATCAGCTCACCCATGATGTTGGCAACTTCGTCAGAGGTGTGGGCACTGGCCAGCTCACTCTTGGGCATGCCCATGTTGAGCATGTAGCTTTCATACAGTTCCATCGCCGTTTGGGCTGAGAAGTTGAGCACCACCAGTCCGGAAAACCCGCCGTCAAACAGCACAAAGCAGCCAATGTCGGGCTTCAGGCAGGTTTTGGTGATGCGCTGCACCATCCCGGAATAATGAATCTGGCACTGGGTCGCCACATTTAACACGCGGGTGACCGAATTGCACAGACTCGTCAGCAGGTCTTCGGTGCCGTACACCACTTCGGACTCTCGCCATTTGTTGGTCATTTCATGCCCCTTTGATCAAAATGCTGACTGTACAACACCGCTTGCGAGTCGCACTCAAGGTGCCAAACGCTCTCTGATCCACAGGGGATCTTGCCCATTTTTCAGGGGCTGCAGGCGGTAACGCAAGCGGTCATGCAAGCGGCTTTTGCGACCCTGCCAAAACTGCCAGTTGTCGGGTTTGAGCCGGTAGCCGCCCCAATGTGGTGGCCGCGGCGGGTTCAACAGAAACTGGGCGCCATATCGTGCCGCATTGGCCAGCAGCACACCACGCCCTGAAATCACCTGGCTTTGCGGGCTGGCCCAGGCGCCAATGCGCGAGTCAAGCGGACGGCTGCGGTAGTAGGCGTCACTTTCGTCGTCGCTGACTTTCTCCACCAGGCCTTCAATGCGTACCACGCGCTCCAGCTCAACCCAATGGAACTGCAGTGCGGCATAGGGGTTGCCTGCCAGTTCCCGGCCCTTTTGGCTCTCAAAATTGGTGTACCAGACGATGCCACGCTCATCAAAGCCCTTTATCAGCACCACGCGTGTGCTGGGCCGCAAGTTGCTGCCAACGGTGGCCAGGGTCATGGCGTTGGGTTCGGGCACTTCGGCTGTGATGGCTTCGTTCAACCATTGCTCAAACTGCTTCAGGGGATCAGCATGCGAGGCGTCTTCATTGAGCTCGGCGAGTTCGTAACTTTTGCGCAAGTCGGCGATGTGTGTCATCCGGGAAGTATAAATACGCGCGCATGTTTCGTTTTAGGCAGGGTGCCTTGGTACATAAGCCCACCCAACAGGGCGCGTCACGGCTGGGTGCTGTGCATCAAGATAGAAAAGTAATTTTTACTAGACTGACCTATTCTTTTTGCTAGACTAGTCTACTGAATAAAATATACTCGCGTCATGCCGATCCACTATCAACGCGCCTTTGTGGCAAAACTTGAAAAACGTCTTGCTGCCGCAGCGCC
>CAISLL010000183.1 GCA_903886165.1 uncultured beta proteobacterium
AGCTGCCAAGATCAACGCCAGGGGTGTCAATGGCTCTGAGCCTGTGACCCAACCAGGCGATTGCAAGGGCACAAAAGTCACCCCAGCCTTGATCGCCTGCTTGCAGCCAGACCGACGTGTCGACATTGAAGTCACCGGCAGACGTTAACTTTTGAGCCCGCACAGCGATTTGGCCGTGCGGGCGGAAAAACCTTATGAAAAACCCGCAAACCACACCACGCCACGCTTGGTGCACTGCTTCTCGCAGCGATGCCAGCAAATCCTCCAGCACCGACTTGTTGGTGCTGGAGGACCATTTGAGCGCTTGCCCGCAAATCCATCGTCACCTGTTGACCTTGCATCAGGTGGCCGTATCGGTCCACGGCTTCGTGGCAACGCGCTTTGTGACCACCGTGGTGATCGTGGCGGGGCTGATTGGCCTAGGCTATTGGATGCTCTGACACACATGGCCAGCCCTCCCCTGGACTCTTTGATCCCGGACGCTCCACCTGAGTTTCTGGAAATTCTGGAAAGTACGCGCGGTGCAGTGGAGCCACCCATTCGTTCAGAGATCTTCGGGCCTCAGCGCTTTGCACAGCATGGGCGGAGTTTGGGGAAAACGCATCGCGCCTCAAGGTCCACCCGTCGATCAGCCAATTTTTTTCCACGCATCAAACTTAACCTCATTGCGTTGCGTGAAGCACATCAATACATCGGTGTCCTGGCCAGCACGGGGTATGACATCAGCCCGGCCGCCGAATGGCTGCTGGACAACTTTCACCTGATTGAGGCCCAGCTGACCGAAATCAAGGCTGGCTTGCCGCGCAGCTTTTTTCTGTCCCTGCCCAAATTGCTGGACGAGCCACTCGCCGGCTTGCCACGCGTCTACGGTGTGGCGTGGGCCTTTGTGGCACACACCGACGGGGCCTTTGACGAGGACATGCTGGTGGAGTTCCTGAGCGCCTACCAGGAAACACGTGAACTCAAGCTGAGCGAGATGTGGGCACTGCCTACCACCTTGCGCGTGGTACTGATCGAAAATTTGCGACGCCTGGCCGAACGCGTCGCGACCAACAAGGCCGCGCGTGAGGCGGCCAACCTGTGTTTTGACAAAATTGACAGCTACTCACCAGACACACTCAACGAGCTACTGGTCCTGCTTGACGGGCGTGGCGTGGGGCGCGTCTTTCTGGTGCAACTGGCGCAACGCCTGAACGACCTTCGCCCGGTCGACCCGACCACTGAACAGAACGGTTTGCAAGACTGGTTGCAACACGCCCTGCCCGACCTCGCCGCGGCGCAACTGCAACAGGGCGCCGACCAGGCCGCTGACAACCTGAGCATGCGCAACGCCATCACCTCGCTGCGGGCCATCGGGGACGCTGACTGGCCAGACATCATCACCCGCACCAGTGTCCTGATGCAGTTGATGTTGGGCTCACCGATCTTTGAAGCAGAAGACAACGGCACGCGGGACCAGACCCTGCACGCCATCGAGCGCCTGGCGAAACGAAGCCACCAGTCCGAGCTCACGGTGGCGCGCAGCTTGCTGGCATTGATGAAGGCACCGACCAAAGGCAACGACAGGCATGCAGTGGCAGCCTACTGGCTGCGCGGACCCGGACAGCCAGATTTATGGCGGGCGCTGGGCCTCAATGCACCGGCCTCCATCGCTTGGCAATATCTAGCCAGCCGTTTGGTCTTGCCCGGTTATCTTGGCATGCTCTTTACCGCATTGGGCTTGTTGCTCTGGCTATTGCTGCGCCACAACACCGCAGACTCGGTCGTTTCAATGCTGCTGGCCATGTCGCTGGCGTTGTTTCCGGCCTCTGAGGCCGTGGTGGCGGTGATTCACCGATTGATCAGCGAATCGGTTCGGCCAAAACACTTGCCACGTCTGGCTTTGGCGCGCGGCATCCCGCCCGAGCACCGGGTCATGGTGGTGATTCCCGGCATGCTGACCAGTGCTGCATCCACCTTGGCGCTGGTGAACCGCCTGCAACTGCATTACCTGGCCAACCCGGAATCAAACGCCCAGTTTGCCCTGCTGACCGATTGGGCTGACGCGGACGCGGCGCAGCTTGACACAGACCACGCGCTGCTGGAAAACGCCACGCAGGGTGTGCGAGAGCTGAACTTAAAGCACCCCAGACGCGCCGATGAGACCAGCCAGGCACCGCGCTTCGTTGTGTTGCACCGAACGCGGCTTTTCAGCGAATCCGAACAGCGCTGGATTGGCTGGGAGCGCAAGCGTGGCAAGTTGGAGATGTTGGTCACCGCACTGGCGCAGGGCAGCAGCAGCGCGTTTCTCGATTTGGGTGCAGAGTCCCACATGGAGCCGTGCACACCCTACATCGTCACCCTGGACAGCGACACCCAACTACCACCCGGGCGCCTGCGTGAGTTGGTAGGTGTCGCCGCGCACCCGCACAACCAGCCGCAACTCGACGCCAGTGGCCACAAGATCGTCAGCGGTTATGGCATTCTGCAACCGCGGGTGGCCATGCCGCTGCCAGCGGTGAAGGAATTCACGCTTTACCACTGGATGTTTGCCGGCCAATGCGGCATAGACCCCTACAGCGCGGCCAACTCCGAGATTTACCAGGATGTATTTTCTGAAGGCACATTCACCGGCAAGGGACTGCTCAATGTGCGCGCCATGCATGCCGTGCTCAGCAACAGGCTACCGCAAGATCAGGTCTTGAGCCATGATTTGCTTGAGGGTTCAATGGCCCGCTGCGCCGCCGTCAGTGACATCGCGGTGCTTGAAGACGCGCCATTTCATGCTGACGTGGCCGCATCCCGGGTGCACCGCTGGACCCGGGGCGACTGGCAACTGCTGCCATTTTTACTGAATCCGAAGGCCTACAGCTTAAGCCCCATCAATCGCTGGAAGATGGCTGACAACCTGCGCCGCTCCCTGGTAGCCCCCATGTCTTTGGCCTTGCTGCTGGCAAGCTTGCTCGGTCTGGGCATGTCACCCTGGGTGGCGCTGGCGCTGGTGCTTGCCGCTTTTTCAGCCGGGCCGGTGATGGGTTCCGTGGCCGGGTTTTCGCCCAGTCAGGACAACGTGGCCATGGCTCATTTTTACCGCGCCGCATTCACTGAACTTGCGCGCGCACTGGTAAGTGGTGTGTGGCTGCTGGTGCAACTGTTGCAACACACCCTGCTGGCGGTGGATGCCATTGGCCGTGCACTTTTTCGCATGCTGGTCAGCCACCGCCACTTGTTGCAGTGGACCACCGCAGCAGCCGCGCAGGCACAAGCGAGAACAGGGCTTCGTGGACTGCTGCTGCAACACCGCTCAGAGCCCATCATCGCCTTGTTATTGCTGGTCGGCTTGTTATGGGCGGGGACACCCACGCCCGCACTGGCCACCGCCTTGTGCCTGCTGTGGGGCGCCTCGCCCTTGTGGACGTGGTGTGTCAGCCGCACCCATGCCGTCGACGAAGAAGCGACCTTACCTGCAGCAGAGCGTGCCTACCTGACCGGCGTTGCGCGAGATACCTGGCGGTTTTTTGAGCGCTGTGTCGGGCCTGAAGACCGCCATCTGCCACCTGACAACCTTCAGTCCACGCCGCACGACATGGTGGCCCATAGGACCTCGCCCACCAACATTGGGCTCTACCTGCTCAGTGTCTCCTGCGCACGGCAGTTTGGATGGATCGGCACCCAGGATTTGCTGGCCCGCCTGGAAGCCACACTCAACTCACTGCGCACGCTGCAGCGCCATCGCGGCCACTTCCTGAACTGGTACGACACACAAAGCGGCGACGCATTGCTGCCCATGTATGTGTCAACCGTGGACAGCGGCAACCTCAGCGGGCACTTGCTGACAGTGGCTCAGGCTTGCCGGGAACTGGCGGCTGCACCGTATCACCAGGCGGCGGGTCAACGTGCCATAAATTTATGCATAATCAGGCTTAAGCCCTTTATTGAAAAGCGCTTGCAGCTATCAATCACAGAGCGAGCAGAACTCAAATGGCTGTTCTCAGACCGGCGCGCCACCTTGACATCAGCCCGATTGGATGCCCGGGCGCAAGAAGCCATTGCTTCCGATGTCCCCACCGCAAGCCAGCGCCTGGACGCCCTGGCCAGCGAACTCGAACTATTGGCCTGGCAGCCGGACTACAGCTTTTTGTACAGCCCCAGACGTCATCTGTTTCACATTGGGTACCGCGTGGCGGAGCACCAGCGGGATGCCGGCTTTTATGACTTGCTGGCCTCGGAATCGCGCCTTACCAGCCTGTTGGCCATCGCCAAGGGCGATGTGCCAGTGCGGCACTGGTCTGCGCTGGGCCGGCAATTCTTTGCCGTAGGGGCACGTGCCGGGCTGCGCTCATGG
>CAISLL010000184.1 GCA_903886165.1 uncultured beta proteobacterium
CATTGTCAATGGTGGATTTGTCGAACAACAGCGCGTCGATGAAGGCATCAGTCTCTGGCAGCGAGGCGGTGCGAAGGTAGAAGCTGCGAACCGAACGCAGCAGCATGTCAATATGGGAGAAAACTTGCACCGTGTGGCGGACAAATGCATCGTTGGCCAGTTCGGCGCTGCGTGTTAGCCTGGCCTCTTCCGCCTCGAAAGACCTGACATAAAAAACAGCCCCCTCGCTGACAATACCCAAAATCAGGATCAGCACCACACCCCAGAGCAGGCGCAGCTTGTGGCGAAAGAATTCAATCACGTCAAACACCGAGTTAACCCGGTGTGATGCGCTGTACGGTGTGGCACCCGGACGACTTAGTTCCATCCAGATGACACATGCTGCCATCATCAACACCAGAATGATGTACCAGAACACGGTGGTCCATGAGGTCGGGTTGGCACCACGGAGGCTGGCCGGCGGTGGCGTGGCTGTCAGTGACAACACACCTCGTGTGGCCATCCAGGCGGAAAAGACACCAAACAGAACAGCCAATGCCCAGACTGGCAGATTGCGCGGATGCAGCCATGTGGCGCGCACCAGCACCATGGCGGTGCGCACATTGATGGCAGCTGCGGCGAAAGAAAAAACGGCAGCCCGGTAGTGGCCGTCAGGCACCACCAAACCCCAATAGGCAAACGGCACTGCGGTCAGCGCCACCACGCCCCAGCCGAACCAGTCCGGTGTCACCGGCCGTTGCTGACAAAAGGCGGCAAACCCACTGTAGAGCACTGCACCTGCAGCAATCAACAGCATGTTGGTACCCACGACAGTCACCCAGCGTGGCAATTCCGGCCCGAAGCCCGACAGGGTGAAGCCCACCGACAACATCAAGATCGCAACTGCACAGGTTTTCATGACCTGAGTGCCGGGCTGAAAATGCGCGAACACCAGCAACATCAGGCTAAGGCTGATGCTCAAGCCACCGGCAACCAGGTAAAGGGTGAGTGTGTTGGCGTCCATCTAACTGCTTAAGCTCAAGCAGCAGCAAGCAGTGCTGAGCGCCTTGACAAGACGTTGTGCCGCCATCATCGTCCTGGCTGGCCGCTCCGGGGGAATGACAACCCATGCAGCCCCATGCCCGCGAAGCCGATCAAGTCTCTTTGGAAATCTTGATGCTAGGAAACTTGCTGGAAAAGTCCTTGTTCTTCGCCGCAATCGACAACGCCACCTTGCGCGCCACCGTTTTGTAAAGCGCTGCCACTTCGCTGTCCGGCTCAGACACCACGGTCGGTTTGCCGTTGTCGGCCTGCAGCCGGATCTGCATTGCCAGCGGCAAAGCGCCCAGGTAATCCATGCCGTATTCAGCAGCCATTTTCTTGCCACCGTCAGCTCCAAAAATGTGCTCCACGTGGCCGCAGTTGGTGCACACGTGCACCGCCATGTTTTCCACGATGCCCAGAATCGGCACGCCGACTTTCTCAAACATCTTGATGCCCTTCTTGGCGTCCAGCAGCGCGATGTCCTGCGGCGTGGTGACAATCACGGCACCGGTCATCGGCACGCGCTGGCTCAGGGTGAGCTGAATGTCACCGGTGCCGGGGGGCATGTCGACAATCAGGTAGTCCAGGTCTTTCCAGTTGGTCTGGCGCAGCAACTGTTCCAGCGCCTGCGTCGCCATCGGGCCGCGCCAGATCATGGCTTCATCCTGCGCCACCAAAAAACCGATCGACATGACCTGCACGCCGTAGTTTTCCATCGGCTCCATGGTCTGGCCATCATCACTTTCGGGGCGGCCTTCAATGCCCATCATCATCGGAATGCTGGGGCCGTAGATGTCGGCGTCGAGCAGGCCCACGCTGGCGCCTTCGGCTGCCAAGGCCAGCGCCAGATTGACCGCGGTGGTGCTTTTGCCCACGCCGCCCTTGCCAGACGCCACCGCCACAATGTTTTTCACCTTGGGCAGCAAGGCCACACCACGCTGCACGGCATGCGGCACGATGTTCATCGTGACGTTCACCGACACATTAGCCACACCCGCCACACTTTTGGCAGCCGCAATCAGGTCCTTGCGAAAACCCGGAATCTGGCTCTTGGCAGGGTAACCCAGCACCACGTCAAAGGACACATCACCGTCTGAAATGCTCAGGTTTTTAACCGCTTTGCCCGACACAAAATCACGCCCGGTATTGGGATCCATCACACCCTTGAGTGCATCCATCACTGCTTGTTCTGTCACTGCCATGTCTTACTCCGAAAAACACCTAGTCTAGCCAAGATAAGCTTGACCTTATCAAATTGAGAAAATCGGGGTTTACCCGAACTGCATGAGACCGGCAGGACAACAAACTGCTGCTGATAATCGACGCATGACCCATGACGCGTTCGCACCCGCTGAAAGACTTGACGAAAAACGCCCAATCACGGCTTTGATGCTGACCGGCGGGGGCTCACGGGCTGCTTATCAAGTTGGCGTGCTGGAGGCGATTGCCGACATCCGCAAGGAAGCCGGTGAAATTGCGCAGCCCAACCCCTTCCCCATCATCACGGGCACCTCGGCTGGCGCCATCAATGCCGCGGCCCTGGCCTGTGGCGCAGACGACTTTGACGGTGCGGTGCGACAGATTGCAGAGGTCTGGCGCAACTTCCACGCCGAGCAGGTCTATCGGGCCGACTCCATCGGCATGCTGCACACCGGCACCTCCTGGCTAACCCTGCTGTCGCTGGGCTGGGTGATTGCCAAATGGCAGCGCACCAAGGCGCGCTCGCTACTTGACAACGCCCCTTTGGCGACACTGCTGACCCAACTGGTGCCGATCCAACGCTTGCCACAACTGATTCGTGCTGAGTTCATTCAGGCGTTGGCAGTAACCGCGTCCAACTACAGTACGGGCGAGCACATCACTTTTTTTGAGGGCGATCGACGCCTTTTGCCCTGGGTACGTTCAGACAGGCGCGGGGTGCGCGACCGCATCACGTATGAGCACTTGCTGGCTTCTTCGGCAATTCCGTTCGTATTTCCGGCAACTCCGCTGCAAATTGATGGCACCACGCAGCATTTCGGCGACGGCTCCATGCGCCAGTCGGCGCCGGTGGCGCCGGCCATTCATTTGGGGGGCACCCGGATTCTGGTGGTGGGTGCTGGCCGCATGCACGATCGCAACAGCGAGTCCAGCGTACCCGTCAGCAGCAGTTACCCGTCTGTCGCACAAATTGCCGGACACGCCCTGTCAAACATATTTCTGGATGCGCTGGCAGTGGATATCGAGCGCATTCGACGCATCAACCAGATGCTTGACCTGGTGCCTGCCGAGTTGCGCCGGGCCAGCAACTTGCGGCATGTGGAACTGTTGCTGATCTCGCCCTCGCAACGCCTGGATGTCATCGCCACCAAACACCTGAAGGATTTACCAAAAAGCGTGCGTCACATGCTGGGCGGTCCGGGCATGGCGGCCAAAGCGAGAGAAACCAAGGGTTCCGCTTTGGCCAGTTACCTGTTGTTCGAGCAAGCCTTCACGCAGGAGCTGATGGCGCTGGGCCACGCCGACGCAACGCGCCAGCGGGCCGAGATTTGCCGGTTTTTTAACTGGATCGACCCCAACCCGGTACCGCCCCCGATCTATCTGCCGTCCGGCAGAGACCACCGACGCGATCCCTTGCGCTTGCGCTGACATCAATTTCAAGCGCTGTCACACTGCACAAATACCACCTCATGGCCTCCACCAACCCCAATTTATCCTCCTTCATCTGGTCGGTCGCCGACCTCCTGCGCGGTGACTACAAACAATCCGAATACGGCAAGGTGATCCTGCCCTTCACCGTGCTGCGTCGGCTGGACTGCGCGCTGGAGCCCGCCAAGGCCGAGGCATAGATCACCTGGCGCTTACCGGATTCGCTTTCGCGTACCATGCTGCGACCTTTTTCACTCGGACAGACTTTTTACAGACTGGCTCTCACCATTTTGGTGCACCGCCCAATGACCGACTCATCTTCCAAAGACACCGCGACTGCCAAGCCGCCATCGGGTTTCTCGCCGCGCTTGCTTGTGGCGTTGGCTGTCTCACTGCTTCTGCACGCTGCCCTTCTTGTGGGCCGCCCGCTTGGGTTGTCGCCAGCGCCTGAACTCAAACCGCTGGAGATCAGGATGGTGCGCACCGCGCCCGAGTTGACCGTGGGTGATGCACCGCCACCGCCGCAGGCAAGCAGGGTCAAGAAGCGGCAAGTGCCAGCCATTGAGATAGCGCAACAAGAATTGGCTCAACCGGCAAAGCCGGATCCATCGACACAGGGGTTGCCGCAAGAGGCCGGTGCGCCGGATGAGCCGCAGGACAAACCTGAGGCAGCACCATCGGACACCCCACCCGATGCCACACAATTCTCCGGCAAGGCCTGGCCGCGTGCGGGCCGTGTCGGTTTCGCGCTGCTGATGGGGGAGCAGCGCCTTCCGGCCGGAAAGACCACCCACCAGTGGCAGGTCACGGACGATGGCAAGTACCGGCTTGAAGCGCTGACAGAACCCATGGACGTGGCGTTGATTCCCTGGTTCAAGCCCGGTCGCACACTTTGGGTCAGTGTGGGGAGGGTGACCCCCCAGGGTCTTCAGCCCGAGGCTTTTGTTGAGAAGAAAGAAGGCCGGCCGGGTGAAAACCGGGTTGACCTGGATCGGACTGCCAATCTGGTCAGCATTGGCGGTGCCACGGCTGCGTTGCCCGAAAACATGCAGGATGCGTTGTCGGTTTTCTACCAACTGGGCTACTCGGGTGTCGCTGCGCCAGGCGAGATGCCCGTGACCGACGGCAGCAAGATCGACGCCTACCGTTTCGAGGTGCTGGGTGAGGAACAACTTGACATGCCTTTCGGTCAGACTTTGCGAACCTTGCGCGTGCGTGCCCGTTATGGCACAGCAAGAGAGCTTACCGATGTCTGGGTGGCGATCGAGCGGTTTGGTCTGCCAGTGCAGATCCGCAAGATTGACCCCAAGGGTGTGGTCTATTACTGGATTGCCCAGGAAATAAGGGTCGCCCTCCAACCAGCGGTCCCTTGACCTGACTTAAAAATCATGCGCCTGGGAAGATGCCGTGCTACAGGGCTTCCACAGGCCGCCCAGGCAAGCGACTGGCCAGCACTTTGTCAACGCGTTTTCCGTCCAGATCCACCACTTCAAAGAGCCAGCCTTCGCAGGCAATTTTTTCACCTGTGGCAGGCAGGTGGCCACTGACTGCCATCAGCAAGCCGGCCACTGTGTTGTAGCGCCCACGCTCTTCGAGCGGCAGTTCATCCAACTCAAGGCGCGCTTTCAGCTCACTGACGGGCATCATGCCGTCCAGCAGCCAACTGCCATCGTCACGCTGCACAGCCCAGGCTTCAGTCTTGGCGCTGGGTTGCAGTTCACCTGTGATGGCCTCCAGCAGGTCATGCGGGGTCATCAGGCCCTGCACCACACCATATTCGTCCACCACCAGCACCAGGCGGCCCACTTTGGCGCGAAACTGCTCAAGTAATTCCATTCCACTAAGGGTTTCGGGCACAAACACAACCGGACTCACATAGTGTTCCAGCGTACCTCCTGCACCGACGCCCAACTCCAGCAGGCGAGCCAGGCTGATCTTGCCGACCACATCATCCAGTGAACTCCGGCACACCGGGTACCAGGAATGGGCACGCTGTGCGCCATCAGTGCCAACCTTTTGCAGACCCTGGGCCACGGTAGCATCCGCGTCAAGCCAGTCCACTTCAGCGCGGTGCGTCATCAGGGAGGTCAGTGGTCGGTCATCCAGACCAAACACGTTTTGCACCATCTGATGCTCATGTTCCTCAATCACTCCGGCATCGACACCCTCCTCCAGACTGGCGCTGATTTCTTCTTCGGTCATGCCGCGCGACGCCGTGGTGTCAATGCGCAACAGCTTCAGAACCGCCGCAGTCGAGCCGGAAAGCAGCCTGACGAATGGTCCGGCCGCCTTGGCCAGCCAGACCATGGGCCGCGAGACCCAGCGCGACACCACCTCGGGGTACAACTGGCCTATGCGCTTGGGCACCAATTCGCCAAAAATGATGGTGGTGAAGGTGATGATGGTCACCACCAGGGCCGTGGCGGAAATGGCGGCTACCTTGCTTGCCAGCCCCCAGGATTGCAGCCAGGCGGCCAGACCATCGCTGAAGGCAGCCTCACCCACAATGCCGTTGAGGACACCAATGGAAGTAATGCCCACCTGCACGGTCGATAAAAACCGGTTTGGGTTGTCAAGCAGGGTCAACGCCGCCTGCGCCCCCTTGTCACCCTCGTCCGCCATGGCATTCAGGCGGGACCTCTTGCTTGCAGCCAAGGCCAGCTCTGACATGGCAAACACACCATTGAGCAACGTCAAAAAGACAATCAGTAAAAATTCCATTGAACTCAAACGACAATAAACAGCATGGCACTTTACTTGATTGGCGACGTGCAGGGCTGCGACAGCGCCTTGCAGCAGTTATTGAACAAAATTTCTTTCTCCCCAAGCCGGGACACGCTCTTTCTTTTGGGTGATCTGGTCAATCGCGGACCAGACTCTGCGGCGGTCTTGCGCCGGTTGATGGGTTATGGCGCGGCGGCCCAATGTCTGCTGGGCAACCACGACCTACACCTGCTGGCGGCAGCAGTCGGCGCACGTAAGCCCAGCCGCAAGGACACGCTGGCCGGCGTGTTGCTGGCGCCCGACCGTGAGGCCATGCTGGCCTGGCTGCGCGCGCAACGCATGGCGATGCTGCTTGAGCACCAGAACCACCCTTACCTGATGGTTCACGCGGGTGTGCTTCCGGACTGGACAGCGGAACAAACCATCGCACTCGCGGCCGAAGTCGAGAGCCTGCTGCGTGGCCCAGATCTGGGTGACTTCTTGTACCAGATGTATGACAACCAACCCGACGCCTGGAACGAGGGTCTGCGCGGCACCGCCCGCTTGCGCCTGATCGTCAACGCCCTCACCCGTTTGCGGTTTTGCAGCGCGCTGGGGGTGATGGAGTTTGATGCAAAAGAGGGGAAGGACAACGCCCCGCCGGGCTTCATGCCGTGGTTTGACGTGCCAGGCAGAAAAACAGCCGAAGTCACCGTGGCATTTGGCCACTGGTCCACGCTGGGCTGGCTGGACCGCACGGACGTGCTGGCGCTGGATTCCGGCTGTGTCTGGGGCGGCTCTTTAAGCGCCCTCAAGCTTGGCAATGACAGCCGGTCCCACGAACTCATTCAGGTGAAATGCGCCCAGGCACAAAAACCTGGTCAGTAACGCCCAAGCGGGGTCAGGCGGCCTTGAACAAGGCGGCGACCTTGCGCTTGGATTTGATGTTGCTGGAAATGCTGCGCACACCCGGACGCGCAGCCGGGGTTTCCCACGAGGGCACGGCATCTGGCGCCAGGTGGGGCGCTTCATAGGGTTTGTCGAAAAACGGGTCCTTTGACAATGGCGGGCGCTTGAACTCATTGCGCGGTGCACGCGGTACCCGCGCCGGATACTCTTCACGCCGAATGTCATCAGCCTCCTGTTGGTACATGCGCCGGCCATCGTTGATATGGCCCTGTTTGCGAATGTCGGGCAGGTCTTCTTCAAAGGCGATGGGTTCGAGTTCGATCTTGGTCTTGATCAACTTCTCGATGTCGGCCACCAGACGCGCATCGCTTTTGGACACAAAATTGACCGCCAAACCCGCCGCGCCAGCGCGCCCGGTACGGCCGATGCGGTGTACGTAGTCTTCAGCATTGAACGGGATGTCGAAATTGAACACCGCAGGCACGTCCTTGATGTCGAGCCCGCGTGCCGCCACGTCGGTGCATACCAGCAAGTCGACCTCGCCTTTCTTGAAGGCTTCAAGGGCTTTCAGCCGCTCGTCCTGGCTCTTGTCACCGTGCAGCGCGGTGGTTTTTAAACCTTCACGTTCCAGCGAGCGCGCCAGCCGGGCGCAGCCAAGCTTGCTGTTGACGAACACAAACGCCTGTTTCATGCCGCGCTGGCGCAAGATCTGGTGCAGCGCATGGCGTTTGTCATCGTCATTCACGCTGTAAAAATGCTGCTCCACCGTGGATGCGGTGGCGTTGGAGCGCGCCACCTCGATCGTCACCGGGTCCTGCAGATAGCTGTTGGCCAGGCGCTTGATCTCCGGTGAGAACGTGGCCGAAAACAGCAACGTGGTGCGTTGCTTGGGCAGGTAGCTCAGGATGCGCTGCAGATCCGGCAGGAAACCGATGTCAAGCATGCGGTCGGCTTCATCCAGCACCACGTACTCCACCTGGTTGAGCACCGTGTTTTTGGCTTCAATGTGGTCCAGCAGACGCCCGGGAGTGGCCACCAGCACTTCCACGCCTTGTTTCAGCTCAAGGGTTTGCGGCTTCATGTCCATGCCGCCAAAGACGACGGCGCTGCGCAGGTTGGTGTATTTTCCATACAGCTTGACCTGCTCGGCCACCTGGTCCGCCAACTCGCGTGTGGGCAGCAGCACCAGCGCCCGCACCGGGTGACGTGCCGGCGAGGTGGAAGCGTTCTCGTGCTTGAGCATGCGTTGCAGCAGTGGCAGGGCAAAGGCGGCGGTCTTGCCGGTGCCGGTCTGGGCGGCACCCATCACGTCACGGCCCTGCAGCACCACGGGGATGGCCTGGGCCTGAATGGGGGTCATGGTCTCGTAACCCATCTCGGCGACCGCGCGGGCCAGAGGTGCGGCCAATTGCAGTTGCGCAAAGGCCATGATGGGGGTTTCGGAGTTCAGTTCAGCGGAAGATTCAGAAGTCAGATCGGTCATTCAATGCCAGGTTCAGATGCTATCGATCCGATAGCCGGGGCTGCTCCAAGGATTGGGGCAAACCCGCATTATCCTCCAATGCTCACAATTGGCGCGCAGAGAAGGTGTCGCAGCCCTTGACACTGCCGTTTTGCAGGCCTGCATTGAACCAACGTTGGCGCTGTGCGCTGCTGCCGTGGGTAAAGCTGTCGGGCACCACCTGGCCGCCAGCCGAACGCTGCAGCGCATCGTCACCAATCCTGGCGGCAGCGTTCATGGCTTCCTCCAGGTCGCCCTGCTCCAGCAACTGGCGTGCGGCTTGCGCGTGGTTGGCCCAGACACCGGCAAAACAATCGGCCTGCAACTCCAGGCGCACGCTCAGGGCGTTGTACTCGGTCTTGCTGACGCGGCCACGCATCTGATCCATCTTGGTGGTGATGCCCAGCAGATTCTGCACATGGTGACCCACCTCGTGGGCGATCACATAGGCCTGTGCAAAGTCGCCCGGCGCACCGAGCTGATTCTTCAAGGTTTCATAAAAGCCGAGGTCAATGTAGACCTTTTGATCCGGCGGGCAATAGAACGGTCCCATCGCCGCCTGACCCTGCCCGCAGGCAGTTGGCGTGCTGCCGCGGAACAACACCAGTTTGGGTTCCTGGTAGGTGGCACCACCTTTGGCGAAGACGTCTTTCCAGACATCTTCAGTGTCGGCCAGCACGGTTGACACAAACGCTGCCATGCGGTCATCCGCAGGCGGCTTGCGTGCCGGGGCTGACTCGGTCTGGCCCTGCGGACTGCCGCCGCTGAGCACACTGAGCACCGTCATGGGGTTGACCCCGAGAAAATACGACACCACCAAGGCGATGGCGACCGAACCGAGGCCAATGCGGCGCCCGCCAAATCCGCCGCCACCTGACGAGCCACCAACACCC
>CAISLL010000185.1 GCA_903886165.1 uncultured beta proteobacterium
AAAAAATGGTAACCTGGCGATTCTGCTGGATCAGGTATTTGTCGACCGGCACATTTAACATGACATCTGCCGGCCCATACCCCAGGTAGTGGCCTTTCCAAACCATGTTACGCAAGTCATCGTTCATGTTTTCGCCAGCATCAAATGGCAACAATGCCAATTTCAGATTGAGTTGCTTGGCCAGTGCTTCTGCCAAGGCCACATCCAGACCGAACATGTCTCCTGACGCGCCACTGGAAAAAGGCGCATTGTCCTTATAGACCGCAACTTTCAATGTGCCCTTTGCGCGGATTTTTGCCAGGTCATCCAAATCACCCTCAGCAAAGACGGGCGAGACGCCCAGTGCCAACAACAATCCGATGCTTCTACGCCGGCTGATCATGCCGTCTGACGCAGCCTGAGACAAATAATGAGAAGTGGATGCCAACATGTAAAGTGTTCTCCTGGATGAAGTTTCAACTGCAGCAGCTGGCGCAATCACTATCGTTCAGCGGCCAAGTCTATTGCAGGGTCGTGAGTTTACTTTTCGCGCCGGGTTTCGATGTAAGTCCTGATGGCCCACATGGCTTCCTGGGACAGGATTCCTTCAAAGTGCGGCATGTAAACACGGCCATCACGCACTCGCCCACGCCGCACAGTGGCAAGGAAATATTCGTCGATCTCCTTGAAGCAGGAGTTTTTAGCAGCTTCGCTGGCCATACCCATGCAATCTGCGTCAACTTTACGCAGATCAGGTGACATGCCACCCGAAATGGCTTCGAGTCCATGGCATCGTGCGCAGTTCTGGTTGTACGCAGAAGTGCCTATGCGCAAGGCCTCTGCATTGGCATCGCCAGTGCTGTACGGGTTTGAATCACGCCATTTTTCACCGAGCTGAGGCAGGGTGCTGGTGTCAACGGATTGCGGCACAACGTCCCCATGGGCGTACGCCGATCCAGACGCAAGACCCAATACCGCCATCGAAATCACGCCAAGGCGTTTGACCGCCAGAGAAAATTTAATCTGCATATGAATATGTCCTCATGAATGCAACAAAAATACCACTCACATCAAACTTAGCAATAAGCAAGCCACAACGGCCATATTCGCTTCCCGCACTGTTCGTGGGTCTAGATGGTGTTTGTCCGGCCAATCACACCGCCAGAGTGTGTCAATTTGGGTCAACTGTTCCATGAGACTTGACACAAAAGCTCATGCAAGACGCTCTAAACGCATCAATAACACCTTTTCCCAAGGGTTTTTGCCAATGGCGAAAGGTTCCGAATGACGCAACACTGAGGTTAATTGATCAAAATCATGCACGCAAACTCCGCCTCACCCATTTTTGACCGTCGCCGACAAGCGATGGGTGGCATTGCTGACGACGATGACAGTTTGAGCCAGTTAATTGCCCAGTCTCATGCGAGATCAACTGACTACGGAATTTCGCGCCAGGACGAGGCCGATTTTTCTTGCCTCGGCCACCCATCACTGGTTCAGTCATTGGATGAAAACAGATTTCTGTTCCAGCATGCCGCGCCGGTCATGGAGGCCTTGTATGCCCAGATCGTCAATACCCACAGCGTCGTTTTGTTGACATCGGCGAATGGCTTGGTCTTGCACACCCTCGGTGACCCGGATTTTCTTGAAAAGGCATCCAGAGTGGCGCTCACGCCAGGAGTCAATTGGTCGGAACAATCCAAAGGTACCAATGCCATTGGTACTGCACTGCATGAAAAACGCCCCCTGATGATTGATGGCAGGCAACACTTCATGAACGTCAATCAAGCGCTGACATGCTCCTGCGCGCCCATCATTGATCCGTACGGACAGGTCATTGGCGCACTAGATGTCACTGGCGACCACCGGCATTCACATCTACACACACTGGCGCTGGTTCGCATGTCCGGGCAGATGATTGAAAACCACATGTTCACTGAAACCTTCAGTTCCGAGGTTTGCGTCCGATTTCATGCACGGCCAGAATTTTTGGGCACACTGGTAGAAGGCATTGCGGTGTTTTCTTCGGACGGCAGGTTCTTGTCGGCTAATCGAAGCGCGCAGTTTCAGATCGGATTGTCCCTTGATGCATTGAAAGCTCACACGTTCTCTTCGCTGTTTGGCATTGCCGTATCACGTCTCTATGAAATTTTTGGTGGCGTCATCACCAGGCCGCATCAACTTAATTTGTTCAGTGGCCTGTCCGTCTGGTGCCATGCGAAGGTGAAGCCACTTGGGCAATGGTTACACGGGCAGGACCCGCGTATTCCACAGGGACAACCCGCTGTGGCAGGCCAGGCCAGCACTGGCACGTCGGCCCATCGCAAACTGGAAATGTCGAGCCTGAGGTATCTTGACACCGGTGATGCTCAAATAGCGGCCGTGATTCGCAAGCTATGCATGGTCAGGAACCATGGCATTCCGATCATGATCCTCGGTGAAACCGGTACCGGAAAAGATTTGATGGCCAAAGCGATCCATTCAGATTCAGACCGTTCCGGTCATCCATTTATCTCGGTCAACTGTGCGTCGATCCCTGAAACCTTGATCGAATCCGAATTGTTCGGCTACGAGGACGGTGCATTCACGGGTGCCCGAAAGAAAGGGTCGATCGGGAAAATTCAGCAGGCCCATGGTGGCACCCTTTTTCTTGATGAAATCGGCGACATGCCCAAACATTTGCAGGCGCGACTGCTTCGGGTGTTGCAGGATCGAAAAGTCAACCCGCTCGGAGCGGGGAAAGAAATCGAAGTGGATGTGGCAGTCATCTGCGCCACCAACAAGAATCTGAAAGAAATGATCGCCCAGGGTGCGTTCCGTGAAGACTTGTATTACCGTCTCAACGGACTGGTCGTTCGTTTGCCAGCGCTGCGGGAGCGTTCTGACTTTGAACTCATGACCAAAAGAATTCTGGTCAGCCTGTGCGACAAGCGCGCGCCAGTCAGCTTGTCAGCCGAGGTGTTCGAGATGTTCAAGAATTACAACTGGCCCGGCAATTTCAGGCAATTGCACAATTTGTTACGCACAGCCGTCGTCATGGCGGACCAGGATGGGCTAATTGGCAAACAACATTTGCCAGATGACTTCCTGGATGACATCGGGCAATCAAGCCAGATCTGCAGTCAGACGATACCGGTCGCTAGTCAAATGGAAGATTCCAGCCTTGGAACCAATGACCAGACTGGCAACCTCGAGGACGTCACCTTGGCTGCCATGGCGCAAACACTCCGACTGCATAAAGGCAACGTTTCGACCACAGCAAAGGCCCTTGGCGTGTCGCGCAACACCATTTACCGCAAGAAAAATCTTTTGCCCCCTGACGTCTGGGCTTGAAGATCACCTTAATTCAGAGACAAGATCCAGTAGACCACCTGGCGTGCATCAGATTCACTGATGGCGACGGCATTGGGTGGCATGGCGATACCCGCTGCCTTGTTTTTCCAGTGGCTGGCGTAAGGGTTGGAGCCTTCAAGCACGATGCGCGTCAGAAAATCTGCTGCACCGGGCTTGCCACGGTACTGGTTTGCCACATCTTGCCAAGCTGGTCCCACCGGCAACACGCCGTCTTTAGACACCACATGTTTGATGCTATGACAAGTAAAGCAACCAGCGTTTGCGGCGATTTTTTTGGCTGCATCGTCCGCTGCCTGCTGAGCGGAGGCGGTCATGGCCAACAGGGCCAGTACGCCAAAGGTAAAGCATATTTTGTGATGGCGTTTCATCGTTGTAAATTCAGTAGTAGGCAAAGTAAAAGGCAACAGGCTAGGGCTTGTGCGACATCACCCAAGTGGTCAAGGTCGTCAAATCTTCGTTACTGATGCTTGCGTGGGGAGGCATAGGGACACGACCCCACTTGCCGCGTGAGCCGTTTTTGACACTTTGTGCCAGTGAACTCACGGCATCCGCATCATTGGCGTATTTGGCTGCCACATCCTTGAAGGCCGGGCCAACTATCTTCTCTGTGACCGAATGACACGACAAGCAGCCACTCGCTTTCACCAAGTCAGCCACGTCAGAGCTCTCTTGTGCAAACGCTTGACCTGTCGCGCTTAGGACCAGCAGGGCGGCCAGTAAAAATCTGGGTTTCATGGTTGAATTGTGACCAACAGAACTCACAAGGCCCAACTCCGGAGAGCGGGCCCTGTACCTCTGTTACTTGATGAGTTTGAACGTCCAGACCGAACCACCCTGTTCGAGCAAGTTCACCTTTTTGGCAACCTCACCACCCCACAGCGGCACCGCGCCACCCCAACCAGACACCACGCTGACGTATTGCTCGCCGCCTTCTTTCCAGGTGATGGGAGGCGCCACAATGCCAGAGCCGGTCTGGAACTGCCAAACCACTTTGCCGGTCTTGGCATCAGCTGCCTTCAGATAGCCTTCTGGTGTGCCCCAGAAGACCAAATCACCGGTTGTCATGACACCACCCCACAGAGGTGCGGTGTTTTTGACTTCCCAAGCCACCTTGCCGGTTTTTGGATCAATGGCGCGCAAGGAACCAATGTGGTCGTCAAAAAGCGGTTTGATGGTGAACCCTGCGCCCAAAAAGGCAGCACCTTTTTTGTAGGCGATCGGCTCATTCCAGATGTCCATGCCCCATTCGTTGGTCGGCACATAGAACAGGCCGGTCTTGGGGCTGTAGGCCATGGGCATCTGGTTCTTGCCACCCAGGAAGCCAGGAGCAGCAAAAGCCGTTTTACCCTTTTTGCCATCCATACCGGGGGCGGTGGGGTCACCCGGACGATTTTCCTCGATGAGGTTCGGACGACCGGTTTTCAGGTCAATGCTGCCGGCCCACGTGGTTTTCTTGACAAACGGGAAGGCATTCACCAATTTTCCGGTGACAGCGTCATTCACGTAAAAGAAACCATTGCGGTCGGCCTTGGCACCCATGCGCTTGCCATCCATGTCAAACGTGATGAATTCATTGACACCGTCATAGTCCCAACCGTCGTTCGGGGTGTTTTGGTAATGCCAGACAATTTTTCCGGTCTTGACATCAATGGCAATGGTGGACGCAGAGTACAGGTTGTCACCCTTGCGAACGTGGCTGTTCCAGGGGCCAGGGTTGCCCGTACCAAAATAAGCCAGGCCAGTCTTGGCATCGTAGGTGCCACCAAGCCAAGGAGTAGCACCACCGGTTTTCCAGGTTTCACCCGGCCAGGTGGCGTTGGTGGTGCCAGTGATGCCGTTGTCTTGGCCATTCAAGGTGCCCATATGACCTTCTACGGTCGGGCGACTCCAAACCAGTTTACCGGTCTTCGGGTCACGCGCTTCCACCCGACCCACCACACCGAATTCACCACCTGAGAGACCAGTAATTAGCAGGCCTTCGGCAATCAAGGGCGCAGCTGAATAGCTGTAGCCAGCGCTGTAGTCGTCAATCTTCTCGCGCCAAACGACCTTGCCGGTGGTTTGATCCAGAGCCACCAATTGCGCATCCAGTGTGCCGAAAATCACCAGGTTGTCATACAAGGCCGCGCCACGGTTGATCACGTCACAGCAAGGCATGATGCCTTCAGGCAAACGGTGCTCATATTTCCAGAGCTTCGCCCCGGTCTTGGAATCCAGCGCAAAGATCCGTGAGTACGATGCAGTCACAAACATCTTGCCGTTGTGCACCAAGGGTTGCGATTCCTGGCCACGCTGTTTTTCACCACCAAACGACATGGACCATGCTGGCACCAGGCGGCTGATGGTTTTGGCATTGACGTCGGTCAAAGTTGAATGGCGCTGGCCTTGTGAACCCATACCCCAACTCAGCACGTTTTCCGCTGAACTGGCATCGTTGGCGATCATGGCGTCTGTGACTTGCGCGCCCGCATGGGCGGTGGCTGCCATGATCAGAATACTTAATAGGTTGCGTTTCAATTGATCGTCTCCTGCATGTTTGTAAGGATGGTTTTTGTTCTGGCGCAGCGTGCCCAGGCAATGATGGGCTAGCTTGAAAGCTTTCCAGCGACGCCCACTTACGAAACTTCGCAACTTTTATGCCAATGAAAAAACGCGTCTGCAGGGTGATTTAGCCGGGTAATGGGAAGATTCTTGTCCCATCTGTTCATTCAACAGCGACCCACGATGTAACACTGTTCAAAATTGAATCACTGTGCGCCAAGGCTGGCACAGCATGTCGTGGTCTGGGCGGGCAGCTAAGCGGCAGCCTTATGCCGCGCCGCGTTGTTTGATCCAACCCCGTTGCGGGTCATAGCCCCACCAGGCCAGACAAAAGAAGACCGTGGCGCCGACCACCACCACTGTCCACGACAATACATTCACCTGGCCATACATGGCAAACCGAATCACTTCCACCACATGGGTGAAAGGATTCCATTGCGCCAAGGTCAGCAGCCACCAAGCACCTGACTCGTCAAGCTTCCACAAAGGGTACAGCGCCGGGCTGATAAAAAACATCGGGAAAATCACGAAATTCATGGTGCCGGCAAAATTCTCCAGCTGCTTGATGTAGACCGACAACATCAATCCCAA
>CAISLL010000186.1 GCA_903886165.1 uncultured beta proteobacterium
CGGCCACTGCCGCGGCATCAGCACTTGCCTTGAAGCTGGTTTCCAGCGCATCGATTGTTTTGTTCAGACCCAAAAAGGTGCTGTCCGCGCTTTGCATGGCCGCGATCCCGGTGTTGGGGTCTACCGAAGACAGGTCAATGGCAGCATCCGTCTGGCGTGCGTACTTGGCAATTTGAGTTGCCACACTGCTCACGTCAGACTGCAATTTGGCATCTGCTCCCGGTGCTTGAGCCAATGCCGCGGATGACTTCGAGATGCCAGCAAGCTGTTTGGCCACGCCATCGCGAAATGTCTTTATCTGGGGTTCATCCATGGAGCCAATCAAGCCCAAGGTTCGATAAACACCGATGTGAACCAGCCCTAGCTGCTGATGGAACTCGGTTAATCCCTCGGAAATTTGAATACTGGCTTGAAACCCAGCTTGGTTCCGATCGGCCGCACGCATCATCAGAAAGGCATTGACTTGCCCGAACACCAGCAGCACAACGGCAGTCAGTAAAGGTGCGAGCAGCAACTTGACACTTAACTTCATGGTGATTCCCAAAAAACCAGAAAATTACTGGCGGAACGCCAAATGGTGTTCCGCCAAATCGATGTCTCGGCTTCAGTCCTATTTGTAGATGCCGCCACACACAACCGCATCGTCAAGCTTTTCGCAGTACATGCTCTTGGGTTCGATTTTCTTGTTGGTCGGGTTGGTGAATTTGTAGTCTTGCCAGAAAGTACCTTTGGATTTGGCGAGTTCGACGCGCTCTTTGACAAATTCCTTGCCGTCAATGTCTTTCAGGTCGATCAGGTTTTTGCCAATCATTTTTGCGTTGGCACCATGCGCCCGCACCACACCGTCAAGCCCATAGACCACCAGGTACAAATCGCGGTCAACGAATTGGCCGTCCTTGTTGCTGATTTCAGCCTGACCTTTCTCTTTGCCGTTGGCCTTGATGAAACTCACGCCTTTTTTGACCATGGCCGTGGCCTCGGCAGCTGTGGCTTGGGTTTGTGCTTGGGCAGCAAACGGCGCAGCAAGTGCGCAAATGAGGGTTGTGAGAATAAGGGAATGTTTCATGATGTCTCCTGTGTAGGGTAATTTCCGCTGTATATATGTGGGTTTCTCTGGATTGGTGCCAATCTGGAGCTGGCTGAACATCATCATAAAGCGGTTTATTCCAAAAATTGCCACGTTCAGGGCAACTTTAGGTTTCAATCTGGGGGGTGATATATGCCACTCAGGCTGCACCGCCTTGGGGCAAAATGCCTTCTTTGCGCGTGCGCCGTACCGCCGCCCAAGTTTTCCAAAGAAAGACATTCGTGATCTCAGAAGCAGAATTCAATGCCTTGAACCAGCAAGGGTTCAACCGCATCCCCGTGGTGGCGCAGGCCTTTGCTGACCTGGAAACGCCGCTGTCCCTGTATCTGAAACTGGCCAACAGCGCCCCGTTCAGCTTTTTGCTGGAATCGGTGGTGGGTGGTGAGCGTTTTGGCCGTTTCAGCTTCATTGGGCTGCCGGCGCGCACGCTGTTGCGCAGCAGCGGTTTTGGTGACCAGGCCCGTACCGAGGTGGTGACGGATGGCGTGGTGGTGGAAACCTCAAGTGTCAACCCGCTGGACTTCATTGCCGATTACCAAAAGCGCTTCAAGGTGGCCTTGCAATCCGGCATGCCGCGTTTTTGTGGTGGGCTGGCAGGGTATTTTGGTTACGACGCAGTGCGTTACATCGAGAAAAAGCTGCAGGCAACCTGCCCGCCAGATGAATTGGGTTGCCCCGACATTTTGTTGTTGCAATGTGAAGAACTGGCGGTGATTGACAACCTGTCGGGCAAACTCTACTTGATGGTGTATGCCGACCCAGCTCAGCCGCAGGCTTATCAGCGTGCCACCGAACGGCTGGCGCAGCTCAAAGACCGCTTGAGCCAGCCGGTGCATGCCCCGCAAGTGCTGGCCAGTTCGGGTCAGCCCGCCGTGCGCGATTTTGCCAAAGCGGATTACATCGCTGCCGTGGAGCGCGCCAAGGAGCTGATTGCAGGGGGCGATTTCATGCAGGTGCAGGTCGGGCAACGCATCAAGAAGCCTTATACCGAGTCGCCCTTGAGTTTGTACCGTGCGTTGCGCTCGCTCAACCCCAGCCCGTACATGTATTACTACAACTTCAGCGGCGCCACCGCGGATGGTTCAGATTTTCATGTGGTGGGTGCCAGCCCCGAGATTCTGGTGCGCCAGGAACAGGTGGAGCAGGATGGCCAGATGGTGCAAAAAATCACCATCCGTCCGCTGGCGGGCACCCGGCCACGCGGGGCCACGCCCGAGCTGGACAAGGCGGCTGAAGTGGAGCTGATCAACGACCCGAAAGAGCGTGCCGAGCATGTGATGCTGATCGACCTGGCGCGCAATGACATTGGTCGCATTGCCAAAATTGGCAGTGTCAAGGTCACCGATGCGTTTTGTGTCGAGCGCTACAGCCATGTGATGCACATTGTGAGCAACGTCGAAGGCACCTTGCTGGACGGCATGACCAGCATGGATGTGCTCAAGGCGACATTTCCGGCCGGCACCCTGACCGGTGCGCCCAAGGTGCACGCGATGGAACTGATTGACCAGCTGGAGCCGACCAAGCGCGGTTTGTATGGTGGTGCCTGTGGTTACCTGAGTTATGCGGGTGACATGGATGTGGCCATTGCGATCCGCACCGGCATCATCAAGGACCAGATGCTTTATGTGCAGGCGGCGGCCGGGGTGGTGGCTGACAGCGTGCCTGAACTGGAGTGGAAAGAAACCGAAGCCAAGGCGCGCGCCTTGCTCCGGGCGGCCGAATTGGTGGAAGAAGGGTTGGAGTGAGGCCCTTCTTTCAACAATGGCGGGGCTGGCTGCTGCTGGTTGCCGGGCTGGCGGCGCTGGGTGCGTTTCTGGTGGTTGACCTGACGCATGAACGCAGACGCATTGAGCAGGCTGAAACTGAACGCCTGCGAAACCAGACCAAGGTGGTGGAAGACAACTTGACGCGTCAGCTTAACGCGATTCACCGCAGCCTGCATGCCATCGAACTTGCCTTGCCGCGCTGGGAGAGCAGCCTGGCCGGCAACTACGAAGGGCAGCAAACGCTTGGCAACATGGGGGCGGCGATGTCCGCGGTGCACACGTTTTTTGTGACCGATGCCCTGGGAACCGTGACTTTTTCGAACCGCCCCGAGCTGATTGGCAAGAATTTTTTTGAACGCGATTTCGTTCAGGAGCCGCGCCGTGCGCTGAACCCGAAGCGCATGTATGTCAGTGCCCCTTTCAGTACCTTGCCCAACCTGTACCCGGTCAATCTGACGCATGTGAGGCTTGATGCGCAGGGACAGTTCGCCGGCGTGGTGTCTGCCGCAGTGGATCCCGTGGACATGGACATTTTGCTCAATTCGGTGCGCTACAGCGATGACATGCAGGCGCTGTTGGTGCATGCCGATGGCAAGGTCTTTGTCAGTGCGCCCAAAGAGGGGCCGGCACTTGGACTGGACCTGGCGGCGGCGGATTTTTTTCGCGACCATGTGCGCAGTGCTCAGGGTGTGAGCCATTTCGAGGGGTCATTGACGTCACTCGATGTACCGCGTTTGACCGTGATGCGCAGCATTGCACCGACCGAACTGGCAGTGGACAAGGCGCTGGTGGTGGTCCTTAGCCGTAGTAAGGATGCCTTGTTCGGGGCCTGGCAGCAAGAGGCGGTCAACGAGGTTGTCTTATACCTGTTGCTGGTGGTGTTCAGTGGTTTGGGTCTGGATGTGTACCAGCGCCAGCGGGCGCAAAAGATCTTGACGGCGCAGCGCCTGAAATTGGCCACTGAAGCCAGTGGCGTCGGGATTTGGGAGTTTGATCTGGTGACCAAAAAATACCAGTTGGACGATGCCATGTTTGCCTTGTTTGGGCTGGACCCCAAGCACGCCAGTCCGCGCAACGACGACTGGATCAAGCTGTTGACAGCGCCCGACCTGCAGCGCATGCGCGAGGCCACGCGCGCCACCATCCTGCAGAATCAGCCCTTTAATTTGACCTTCCAAATCCATCGCCCGGACGGCGAACTGCGTTATTTGCACAACCGGGCCGCGTTGTATTTGGACAAGCATGGCGTGCCGCGTCGCCTCATCGGGTCGACCGAGGATGTGACCCAGCGCCGCCAGCAGGAAGTTGACCTGCGCATTGCGGCGGTGGCGTTTGAGACCCACGAGAGCATGGTGGTGACCGATGCGCAGGTGAAGATTTTGCGGGTCAACCTGGCCTTCATGGAGTTGTTTGGTTATGCCGCCAGCGACGTGGTGGGCCATGCGCCGAATCTGGTCAAGTCGGGGCGACATGACGCCGCCTTTTATGCGGGCATGTGGTCTGGCCTGATCAATCACCGCAAATGGCAGGGCGAGATCTGGAACCGGCGCAAGGACGGGACCGAGTTTCCATGCTGGCTGTGTATCACGGCAGTGTGTGATGACAGCGGTGTGGTGACCCATTACGTGGCCACCCACACCGACATCACAAGGCGCAAGGCGATTGAAGAAGAGGTGCGGCAATTGGCCTTTTTTGACCCCCTGACCAATTTGCCAAACCGGCGCTTGCTGACCGACCGCCTGCAAAACGCGGTGACCCATGCCAAGCGTGAAAGCGACCACTTGGCGCTGTTTTTTGTCGACCTGGACAAGTTCAAGCCGGTGAACGACATCCATGGCCACGCTGCTGGCGACCAGTTGCTGAAGGCTGTGGCGACCAGGCTACGGGCCTGTGTGCGCGAGTGCGACACCGTGGCGCGGGTCGGCGGTGACGAATTTGTGCTTTTGCTGGGCGGCATTGTGCAAACGCAGGACGCCATCCTGGTAGGTGAAAAAATCCAGACAGCACTGCAGCAGCCGTTCCATCTGGATGGTGACCTCAGCGTGCACATTTCGTCGAGCACCGGCATCGCGCTGTACCCGGAGCACGGCATTGACGAGGCGACCTTGTCGCGCCACGCCGACGTGGCCATGTATTGCGCCAAAGCCGCCGGACGGGACCGGTATGTGATTTACAACCCCTCATTGGATGAAACCGTGGCGGCTGACCTGGCCGACCCACCGCGCTGAGCACTACGCTGGAATAATTTATGAAACTCCTGATGATCGACAACTACGACAGCTTCACCTACAACATCGTCCAGTACCTGGGCGAGTTGGGAGCTGAGGTGACGGTGGCGCGCAATGACGAGATCACGCTGGACGTGATGGACCGGATGTTGGCGGCCGGGCAGATGGATCGGCTGGTGATTTCGCCTGGCCCGTGCTCGCCTGCCGAGGCCGGGATATCGGTCGCCGCCATTGCGCACTTTGCCGGCAAGCTGCCGATTTTGGGCGTCTGCCTGGGGCATCAGGCCATCGGCAGCGCCTTTGGCGGCAAGATTATCCGGGCGCAGCAACTCATGCACGGCAAGACCTCGGTGATTTCGACGACAGGCGAAGGTGTGTTTGCGGGGTTACCTGCGCAGTTCACGGTCAATCGTTACCACTCGCTGTCGATCGAGCGCGCCACCTGCCCGGCTTGCCTGAAGATGACTGCCTGGACTGACGACGGCGAGATCATGGGCATCAAACACACCAGCCTGGACATCGAAGGGGTGCAGTTTCATCCCGAGAGCATCCTGACTGAGCACGGTCATGCGATGCTGGGCAATTTTTTGAAACCAAGATGATGAAAAATAGTAGCTATTGACTCTTATAAATCGAGGGCTAAAGGCCAAAATGATACAAAATAAATCTCCGCTGAAGGTAGACCTGCGCAGCGACACGGTGACCCAGCCCACGCCTGCCATGCGCGCCGCCATGCTGGCTGCCCCAGTGGGTGACGATGTGTTTGGCGACGACCCCAGCGTGCAGGCCTTGCAGGCGCGTATGGCCGACATCACCGGCAAGGAGGCAGCGCTTTTCATGCCGTCCGGCACACAAAGCAATCTGTGTGCGTTGCTGGCCCATTGCGAGCGCGGTGATGAATACATCGTGGGTCAACTCGCCCACACTTACCGTTATGAGGGTGGAGGCGCTGCGGTGCTGGGCAGCATCCAGCCGCAGCCTCTGACGCAGGGCGCCACCGGCGAGATGCAGTTGGCCGACATTGAAGCGGCGATCAAGCCGGACGACCCGCACTTTGCCCGCACCCGGCTGTTGTGCCTGGAAAACACCTGGAACGGCCATCCGATGACGCTTGCCTACCTGGCGCAAGCGACCGACCGGGCACGTGCGCATGGTCTGGCCACACATCTGGACGGCGCGCGTCTGTTTAATGCTGCCGTGGCCACGCCGGAGGCGGGTGCTGACGCCTGCGCGGCGGCACGGCGCATTGCGAGTTATTTCGACAGCGTTTCGGTGTGTTTCAGCAAAGGGTTGGGCGCGCCGGTGGGCTCTGCCCTGTGTGGTTCCCAGGCGCTGATTGCCCGCGCCTTGCGCTGGCGCAAGATGCTCGGTGGCGGCATGCGCCAATCGGGCCTGCTGGCTGCGGCGGCCACATACGCACTGGAACATCACCTTGATCGCCTGGCTGATGACCACGCCCTGGCGCAGCGACTGGCGCAAGGCCTGGCTGGTCTGAACGGGGTGACGGTTCGCTCGGCGCAGACCAACATTGTGTTCATTGACGTCGCCCATGGCCAAGGGCCGGCCTTGCTGGCGCATCTGGCCCAGCATGGCGTCCTCGCCACCGGGCTGATCGGGCTGCGTTTTGTCACCCATCTGGATGTGAATGAGGCCGGCATCGACTATGCGCTGGCCTGCATTCACGAGTTTTTCCAGGCACACGCTGGCGCAACGCCACACGCACAGGCCACCGGGCCGGCCGTCTACTGACGCTTGGGCACCATGCCGGATACGCCGCAACTTTTGATGTTCATGGCGACCGGCTGGTTGCTGAACCTGACCCCCGGACCCGACGTGTTGTTCATCGTGACCAACGGCCTGCGCAGCGGGGTGCGTGCCGGTCTGGTGGCTGCGCTGGGCATCACCGCGGGGTGTTTCGTGCATATTTTTGCAGCAGCCTTGGGTGTGAGTGCGCTGCTGGCGACGTCGGCCGCTGCGTTTACTGTGTTGAAGTGGGCGGGGGCGCTCTACCTGCTGTATGTAGGTGTGCATCTGTTGCGCTCGCAGGCGCCAAGTGTGATGAATACAATAGCTATTGACCCAATGGATACTAAGTCTAGAAGCCAAAAAATCATATTTTTTAAAGGTTTCTGGACAAATGTGCTCAACCCCAAGGTGGCGCTGTTTTTTCTGGCCTTCGTGCCGCAGTTCATTGCACCAAATGCACCCGACAAGGCGCTGGCCTTTGTGCTGTTGGGGGTGTTGTTCACCATAAACGCCTTACCGATCAACTTTGCCTACGCGGCATTCGGTGGCTGGGCAGCGCGGCGCCTGAGTTTGGTGCAGCGCGGCATGCACTGGCTGGAGCGTGTGGCGGGTGTCATGTTCATCGGTTTTGGCTTGAAACTGGCGTTGACCGACAATCCCGCAGCGTAACGCGCAGCACCTTGGTGTGCCCGCGCCAACAGACCATTCACCAGACACAAGGAGCGTCATGACTCACCTCATCACCATCACCCCGCAAGAAGCGCTGCTGCGCACCATTGAGCACCGCGAGATTTTTCACGACGAAATGCTCTACATCATGCGGCAGATCATGGCTGGTGAGTGGAGCCCGGTGATGCTGGCGGCCTTCATCACCGGCCTGCGCGTCAAAAAGGAAACCATTGGCGAGATCACTGCCGCCGCCCAGGTGATGCGCGAGTTTTCCACCAAGGTGTTTGTGGCCGACAAGACCCATCTGGTCGACATCGTGGGCACCGGTGGTGATGGCGCGCACAGTTTCAACATCTCGACCTGCGCCATGTTTGTGGCGGCGGCGGCGGGTGCCAAGGTCAGCAAACACGGGGGCCGCAGCGTCAGCAGCAAGAGCGGCAGCGCGGATGTGATGGAGTCACTGGGGGTGAACATCAACCTTGCGCCAGAGGCAATTGCCAAGTGCCTTGAACAAGTGGGGGTGGGTTTCATGTTTGCACCCAACCACCATCCGGCGATGAAAAATGTGGCCCCGGTGCGGCGGGAAATGGGCGTCAAGACCATTTTCAACCTCCTCGGGCCACTGACCAACCCGGCCGGCGCGCCGAACATCTTGATGGGTGTGTTTCACCCGGATCTGGTGGGTATCCAGGTGCGGGCGCTGGAGCGCTTGGGCACCGAACACGCGGTGGTGGTGTATGGCAAGGACGGCATGGATGAGGTTAGCCTGGGCGCTGCCACGCTGGTCGGAGAACTCAAGGACGGCAAGGTGCTTGAGTACGAAATTCACCCCGAAGACTTTGGCCTGACGATGGCCAGCAGCCGTGCCTTCAAGGTTGAGACGCCCGAAGAATCCCGCAACATGCTGCTAGGTGTGCTGGACAATGCCGAGGGCCCGGCCAAAGAAATTGTGGTGTTGAATGCCGGTGTGGCACTGTATGCCGCGAACGTGGCCAGCTCCATGCAGGCCGGCATGGCGCTGGCGCGAGCAGCGGTTGAGTCCGGCGCCGCCAAAGCCAAGCTGGCAGCCCTGGTGACCGCTGCACGCGCCTTGAGTCAAACCTGACATGGCGCTCTTGAACACAGACGGGGTCTGGATCGCCATCGGTATCTCGGTGCTTTTTATCGTGGCGGGCTTGGTGCTGCACCGCGTGTTTGTCAATATTCTCAAAAAGAGCTCACAGGAGCCAACCCAACATGACTGATATTCTGAACAAAATTGTGGCCGTCAAGCGTGAGGAAGTTGCTGCGGCCTTGATGCGCAAGCCACTTGCTGATGTGCGTTTTGACGCCGAAAGCCGTGTGCTGACGCGTGACTTTGTGGGTGCCATGCGCGCCAAAATTGCCTCCGGCCACGCCGCCGTGATCGCCGAGATCAAGAAAGCCAGCCCGTCCAAAGGGGTGCTGCGGGCCGATTTCATTCCGGCCGACATCGCGCAAAGTTACGCCGAATATGGGGCTGCCTGTTTGTCAGTGCTCACTGACCAGCAGTTTTTTCAAGGCCGCGTGGACTACCTCAAGCAGGCCCGGGCCTCGTGCCAACTGCCAGTGTTGCGCAAGGATTTCATGGTGGATGCGTATCAAATCTATGAATCGCGTGCCATGGGTGCCGATGCCATTTTGCTGATTGCTGCCTGCCTGGACGATGCGCAAATGAAAGACTTTGAGCAAATTGCGCGCACCCTGGACATGGCGGTGCTGGTGGAGGTGCATGACGGCGCCGAACTTGAACGGTCGCTCAAGCTCAGGACGCCGTTGATCGGTGTCAACAACCGCAACCTCAAGACTTTTGAGGTGTCGCTCGACACCACCCTTTCCCTGATGCGAGACATTCCGCCAGACCGTCTGCTGGTGTGCGAGAGCGGCATTCACACCCGTGACGACGTGTTGCGCATGGGTGCTGCGGGCGTCAATGCGTTTTTGGTGGGTGAGGCCTTCATGCGCGCTGCCGAGCCCGGGGAGGCGCTGGCCGCTTTGTTTGAGCCCGCCTGATGGTGGCGGCCTTGCGCGCCTGGGCGCCACACACCTGGCCAGTCGCGCCGGACTGGCGTGGCTTGGTGGATGAATTTTTGGCCAGTCCTCAGGGACAGATGCTGGCGGCTTCGTTGGCGCAGCGGCTTGACGCGGGCGCCGTCATTTACCCGCCACAGCCTTTTCATGCCCTTGAATTAACCTCATTGGCCGATGTGCAAGTGGTGATTTTGGGGCAGGATCCCTACCATGGAGAGAGTCAGGCGCAAGGGCTGGCGTTTTCGGTTGCGCCGGGCGTGGCATTACCGCCATCATTGCGCAATATCCTGAAGGAACTCAAGCGTGACCCCGCGCTGCAGGTGTCGGGCGCCGGTTTCAAGGGTTCGTTGGCCGGATGGGCGCGGCAGGGCGTGTTGTTGCTCAACACCTGCCTGACGGTTGAAGCGGGCCGACCCGCCAGTCATGCAGGTCTTGGTTGGGATGGTCTGACCAATGCCGTGATTCGGGCAGTCTTGCGCAGGCGCCAGGACGTGGTTTTCATGCTCTGGGGGGCGCATGCGCAGGCGCGCGAAGCCTTGATCCAGGCAGAAGATCTGTCGCATAAACCCTGGGCGCTGGTGCTGAAGGCCAACCATCCGTCACCGTTGTCGGCACTGCGTGCGCCCATGCCTTTTCTTGGCTGTGGCCATTTCTCAATGGCAAATCAGTACTTGCAGGCACATGGCCACCCCCCCATTTGCTGGGCGGAATTCAATGGTCTTTAAATTCCTTGGCAAAGGGTCAGTTTCGGTGGCATAATCCGTGGTTCACCGTGGAGAGGTGGCCGAGTGGTTAATGGCAGCAGACTGTAAATCTGCCCTCTTACGAGTACGCTGGTTCGAATCCAGCCCTCTCCACCAATGAATTTATATGTACGCTGCGGCGAAGCATAGGGTGCCACCGGGTTGACTGGGTCAGCTTCGAGGCGGGAGTAGTTCAATGGTAGAACCCTAGCCTTCCAAGCTAATGACGCGGGTTCGATTCCCGTCTCCCGCTCCAGTGTTGGCGCACAGTTTGTACAGGTTATTGCCCATTTGGCTCAGTGGCAGAGCACTCCCTTGGTAAGGGAGAGGTCCCGGGTCCGATTCCCGGAATGGGCACCATTTTGGTGTTGGGTGTCAGCTTGGTAGATGCGGGTTGATGGCCTTTTTTTATTTGACCGTCTTTTAATTCTCGGAGTCTGAAAATGGGAAAAGAAAAATTCACACGAACCAAGCCCCACGTCAACGTGGGCACCATCGGTCACGTTGACCATGGCAAAACCACCCTGACAGCGGCCATCACCTCGGTGCTGGCAGCCAAGTTTGGTGGCACGGCCAAAGCCTACGACCAGATTGACGCAGCGCCCGAAGAAAAAGCACGCGGCATCACCATCAACACCGCCCACGTCGAATACGAAACGGCGAATCGCCATTACGCCCACGTCGACTGCCCTGGCCACGCTGACTATGTGAAAAACATGATCACCGGTGCGGCGCAAATGGACGGCGCCATCCTGGTGTGCTCCGCTGCTGACGGCCCCATGCCACAAACCCGTGAACACATCCTGTTGGCGCGTCAGGTCGGCGTGCCTTACATCATCGTGTTCCTGAACAAATGCGACATGGTCGACGACGCAGAACTGCTCGAACTCGTTGAAATGGAAGTGCGCGAACTCCTGGACAAGTACGACTTCCCGGGCGACACCACCCCCATCATCCACGGCTCGGCCAAACTCGCCATGGAAGGCGACAAAGGTGAACTGGGCGAACAAGCCATCATGAAACTCGCAGACGCGCTCGACAGCTACATTCCCTTGCCGGAACGTGCCATTGACGGTGCCTTCCTGATGCCTGTGGAAGACGTGTTCTCCATCTCTGGTCGCGGTACCGTCGTCACCGGCCGTATTGAGCGCGGCATCATCAAAGTCGGCGAAGAAATCGAAATCGTCGGCATCCATGACACCCAGAAAACCACCTGCACCGGTGTTGAAATGTTCCGCAAGTTGCTTGACCAAGGTCAAGCAGGTGACAACGTCGGCATCTTGCTGCGCGGCACCAAGCGTGAAGACGTCCAGCGCGGCCAAGTGCTGTGCAAGCCGGGCTCCATCAAGCCGCACACCCACTTCACTGGCGAGATCTATGTCTTGTCCAAGGATGAGGGCGGCCGCCACACCCCGTTCTTCAACAACTACCGTCCCCAGTTCTACTTCCGTACCACGGACGTGACCGGCGCGATCGAGTTGCCAGAAGGCAAGGAAATGGTCATGCCGGGCGACAACGTGTCAATCACCGTCAAGCTGATTGCCCCCATCGCCATGGAAGAGGGTCTGCGTTTTGCCATCCGTGAAGGTGGCCGTACCGTTGGCGCGGGTGTGGTTGCCAAGGTTATTGCTTGATGGGTCTTGATTGCAGGCGAAGAGGATATAAAGGGGTATAGCTCAATTGGCAGAGCGTCGGTCTCCAAAACCGAAGGTTGTAAGTTCGATTCTTACTGCCCCTGCCACCTGAATCAAGGTGGATCAACAAAAAAGCCCGCTATGGAAATAGCGGGCTTGCGCGTCTGAATGATGCAAATTTTAACGGGTAATTCTGAGGCGCAAGTCAAGTCAACAATGGCCACCACACAAGTTCAAACTGTTAACACCACCGCAGACAAGGCCAAGTTGGCCGCCTCTGCGGCGATGGTTGTTGTCTCTCTGGTTGCGTATTACGTGCTCGCCAAACAAGGACCATTGTTTCAATGGCTAGGCTTGTTGCTTGGTCTGGCTGTGGCTGTGGTGATTTTCCTTCAGTCTGAGTCGGGTAAGTCACTGGTTGGTTTTGGCCGTGATGCTGTAAAGGAAGTTAAAAAAGTGGTGTGGCCGGCTCGCAAGGAAGCGGTCCAGATGACAGCCTATGTGTTTGGCTTTGTCCTGATCATGGCACTGTTTTTGTGGCTCACAGACAAGACGCTTGAGTGGGTTTTTTACGATCTGATCCTGGGGTGGAAAAACTAATGAGTGACATTGTGGAAACCACTTCGGCAGCCCCCTTGACGGCGGCTCAGACGCTGGCGGCACCAGCGGCCAATCCTGATTTGCGTTGGTATGTGGTGCATGCCTATTCCGGCATGGAGAAGGCCGTTGAGCGCAATATCCTGGAGCGTATCAACCGTTCAGGCATGCAGGCCAAGTTTGGCCGCATTCTGGTGCCGATGGAAGAAGTGGTTGAAATCAAGAACGGGCAGAAGAAAACCACAGAGCGCAAATTTTTCCCGGGCTATGTGCTGGTAGAAATGGTCATGGATGATGATACTTGGCATCTGGTCAAGCACACCAACAAGGTGACCGGCTTTGTGGGCGGTGGGAAAACCCGCCCATCGCCGATTTCCGAGGCCGAGGTGATGAAGATTGTCAGCCAGATGCAGGAAGGTACCGAGAAGCCACGCCATAAAGTCGAGTTTGTCGTGGGTGAGATGGTGCGCGTCAAGGAAGGTCCTTTTGCTGACTTCAACGGCTCGGTGGATGAAGTCAATTACGAGAAAAGCAAGGTGCGAGTGGCTGTCACGATTTTTGGTCGGTCGACGCCGGTGGAGCTTGATTTTTCGCAAGTCGAAAAAACCTGAGTGTCGGTTGTGCAACTTGCGCACAGAGCTAGGTTTTTTGCTGATCTCAGACAATTTAATGAATGGCGCATTTTCCGACTCGGTGCGAATGTAAATGAAATGAGTCGTCAACATCGGGGAGCTGAAAGTCTGCAGCGTGCAGGCCAAGGCGTTAACACCCGTTAGGAGTTAAACCATGGCGAAAAAAATCGTCGGTTTTGTCAAGCTGCAAGTCCCAGCTGGTAAAGCCAATCCATCCCCACCCATTGGCCCAGCATTGGGTCAGCGCGGCCTGAACATCATGGAATTCTGCAAGGCGTTCAACGCCCAGACCCAAGGTGTCGAGCCAGGTCTGCCACTGCCAGTGGTGATCACCGCGTATGCTGACAAGAGCTTCACTTTTGTCATCAAGTCGCCCCCGTCATCCATTTTGATCAAAAAAGCGGTCAAGATTGACAAGGGTTCGGCCAATCCGCTAAAGACCAAGGTTGGCAAGATCACTCGCGCTCAGCTCGAAGAAATCGCCAAGACCAAGATGAAAGATTTGACTGCCGCCGACATGGATGCAGCCGTTCGAACCATCGCTGGCTCAGCCCGCTCGATGGGCGTGAATGTGGAGGGTGTGTAAATGGCTCGCTTGACTAAAAAACAAAAAACCCAACAAGGCAAAGTGGACAGCGGCAAGCTGTACGCGATTTCCGATGCGCTGGGTTTGGTGAAAGAATTTGCAAACGCCAAGTTCGATGAATCGATCGACGTGGCTGTGCACTTGGGCAATGACGCCAAGAAGTCAGACCAGGTGGTGCGCGGTGCGGTTGTGTTGCCTAACGGTACCGGCAAGACCAAGCGCGTGGCTGTGTTTGCACAGGGTGCCAAGGCTGAAGAAGCCAAGGCTGCCGGTGCCGACATCGTCGGCATGGATGATCTGGCTGCCATGGTCAAGGCTGGCAATATGCCGTTTGACGTGGTGATTGCAGCCCCTGACGCGATGCGTGTGGTGGGTACCTTGGGCCAGATCCTGGGCCCACGTGGTTTGATGCCTAACCCCAAGGTTGGCACGGTCACACCCGATGTGGCAACTGCGGTTCGCAACGCCAAGGCCGGTCAAGTGCAGTTCCGTGTCGACAAGGCCGGTATTGTGCATTCCACCATTGGCCGTCGTTCCTTTGACAATGACAAGCTGCAAGGCAATTTGGCAGCTCTGGTTGATGCATTGGCCAAGGCCAAGCCTGCGACCAGCAAAGGTTTGTACCTGCGCAAGGTGGCCGTGTCGAGCACCATGGGTGTGGGTGTTCGCGTGGATCTGCAAACCATCGCTGCTTAAGGCGCGTTGGATGCACAAAATCTGGTGGTCTGAAAAGGCTGCCTGACGTGGTGGGCTGTTTGTGCAGAAGCACAGACAGGCCATCCAAGACCGTTGGTGTGCGAGGAGTTCGCTCCAAGTGCTTAATCAGAAA
>CAISLL010000187.1 GCA_903886165.1 uncultured beta proteobacterium
AGGCTAGGCGAGAGGAGGCGACATAGCCGTAGCTATGGCAACGACGAGCAACGACGCATGGCGGAAAAAGACAAGATTTCATGTATCGGTTTTGGTGAAACGGGCCACTAGTCATGGCCAGCCCCGGCGGCGGGTGGTCATCTCAAGAAAATGAGCAATCCTAGGGTAAACCCCGTTGTGGTGCGTTGAAAATTAATTAACAATTAATTAATTCGTGTGACACGGTGTCTGCACGAAACAACCCGCGCCCCGGTGCCCTGTGTGGATTAGCCGGCGGACTCACAGGAGATGACATGATCAAACTTTCCAAATTGGCGACAGCCGTGGCCATGGTGGTGGCAGGCAACGCGGCGATGGCCGGCGACGTTGAAGTGCTGCATTACTGGACTTCGGGCGGCGAAGCCAAGTCTGCCGCCGAACTGAAAAAAATCATGCAGGCCAAGGGCCATGTCTGGAAAGATTTTGCCGTGGCAGGTGGTGGTGGTGACAACGCGGCGACCGTGCTGAAGAGCCGCGTGGTGTCAGGCAACCCGCCAGCAGCCGCCCAAATCAAGGGCCCGGCCATTCAGGAATGGGCGTCCGAAGGTGTGCTGGCCAACCTGGATGCGACCGCCAAGGCTGAAAAATGGGACAGTCTGCTGCCCAAGGTGGTGGCTGATGTCATGAAGTACAAAGGCAACTACGTGGCCGCCCCGGTGAACGTGCATCGGGTCAATTGGATGTGGGCCAACAGTGCGGTGCTGAAAAAAGCCGGTGTGACCGGCGCGCCCAAGACCTGGGACGAGTTTTTTGCAGCCGCTGAAAAGGTCAAGAAAGCCGGCCTGATCGCGGTCGCGCACGGTGGCCAGAACTGGCAGGACTTCACCACCTTTGAATCCGTGGTGCTGGGTGTGGGTGGTGCCAAGTTTTACAGCGATGCGATGGTTAAATTGGACCAAAAAGCCCTGACCAGTGCCACCATGACCAAGGCGCTGGAAACTTTCCGCAAGGTCAAGGGTTACACCGATGCCGCCGCCCCTGGGCGTGACTGGAACCTGGCCACGGCCATGGTGATTCAGGAAAAAGCCGCTTTCCAGTTCATGGGCGATTGGGCCAAGGGTGAGTTCACTGCGGCTGGCAAGGTGCCGGGCAAAGACTACATCTGTGCTGCTGCACCGGGCACCGCCAACGCCTACACCTTCAATGTGGACTCGTTTGCCATGTTCAAGCTGAAAGATGCCGCAGCCCAAAAGGCGCAAGCGGATCTGGCAGTGGCCATCATGGGCACGGAGTTTCAGGAGGTGTTCAACCTGAACAAGGGTTCTATCCCGGTGCGTCTGAACATGAGCATGGCCAAGTTTGATGACTGCGCCAAGCTTTCATCCAAAGACTTTGTCGACTCTTCCAAGTCCGGCGGTCTGGTGCCTTCTGTGGCCCACGGCATGGCAATCAAGCCAGCGGCTGAAGGTGCCATCAAGGACGCCGTGAGCCAGTTCTGGAACAACGACAAGATGAGTGTGGCTGACGCCGTGGCCAGCATCGCCAAGGCAGCTGCGACCCAATAGAGCCAGAGTGAGTTGGTCGCTGCGACCTGTCATCCCGGACTTGATCCGGGATCCAGGTTCCGGGGGGCATTAGCAGACGTTTTGGCTAGTACCCGCAGCAGGGCTGGGGTGCGTGCCGCCGCAAATGTCCCCCGCCCTGCGGGCTCCTCCTTAATTTTGCTCTGGCACGCACCCCACCCCTACTGCTAAACGATGTGGGCTTTCATGCCAGTAATGCACAAATGTATCGGGACCTGATGGGTCGGGTGTTCCACGCAGTGAGGTAAAGGAGGAGGCCAAAAGTCGAAGACTTTTGGCCGGGGGACACGAGCGGAGTGGAATACCCGGGCCGTCAGTTCCTAACGTAAACGCAGGCGCGCCAACCAAGGTTCCCCGGTTTCTATACCTAAGGCAAGCATTTATGAAATCTCTTGAAAACGTGATCCCCAAGCTGGTGATTGCACCGGGCTTTGTGCTCGGGTTTGCCTTCATTTACGGCTTCATGATCTGGAACGGCGTGTTGTCCGTGACCAATTCGCGCATGTTGCCCAACTACGACGAGTTCATCGGTCTGGAGCAATACACCAAGCTGTGGGAAATGGACCGCTGGTATATCGCGCTGAAGAACCTCGGCATTTTCAGCGTGTTGTACGTCGGCGGTTCGATGCTGCTGGGCATGGTGCTGGCGATTTTTCTGGACCAGAAGATCCGCTTTGAAGGCGTCATTCGCACCATCTACCTGTACCCCATGGCCTTGTCGTTCATTGTGACCGGCACCGCCTGGAAATGGATTTTGAACCCCAGCCTGGGGCTTGAAAAACTCATGCAGGACATGGGTTGGAGCAGCTTCAGTTTTGACTGGCTGGTGCAAAGCGACACCGCCATTTACTGTGTGGTGATTGCCGGCATCTGGCAGTCGGCCGGTTTTGCCATGGCGCTGTTTCTGGCTGGTTTGCGCGGCATCGATGACAGCATCATCAAGGCGGCACAAATTGATGGCGCCAACCTGCCGCGCATTTACTGGCGCATCATCCTGCCGGTGCTGCGCCCGGTGGTGTTCTCGACCATTCTGGTGTTGTCGCACTTGTCCATCAAGGCGTTTGACCTGGTCATGGCGCTGACCGCCGGTGGCCCGGGTTACGCTTCGGATGTGCCCGCCACCTTCATGTTCACCATGAGTTTCACGCGGGGCCAGATTGGTCTGGGGGCCGCCAGCGCGACCATGATGCTGGCGATGGTGGCAGCCCTGGTGGTGCCTTACCTTTACAGCGAGTTGCGGTCCAAACCGCACGAGCACTGACCCTGGGGAATGTCATGAACGCAAAAAATCTTTCCCGTGTGGCGGTGTACGCCGTGTTGCTGGTGGCCGCTTTCTTCTTTCTGGCACCGCTTTACGTGATGCTGGTGACATCCTTCAAAGACGCTGACCAGTTGCGTGCCGGCAATTTGCTGAGCTTGCCGACCAGCCTGAACTTTGAGTCCTGGACGCTGGCCTGGTCCACCGCATGCACTGGCGTCGACTGCCGCGGGCTGAAACCCTATTTCTGGAATTCGGTGTCGATGGCGGTGCCAGCGGTGCTGATCTCGACGATCTGGGGCGCTCTCAATGGTTATGTGTTGAGCATGTGGAAGTTCAAGGGCAGCGACTTGCTGTTCGGCTTCATCCTGTTCGGGGTGTTCATGCCGTTCCAGGTGGTGCTGTTGCCCATGAGCCAGGTGCTGGGGTACATGGGGCTGTCGAGTTCCATCACCGGGCTGGTGCTGGTGCACTGCCTGGCCGGCATGGCGGGCACCACGCTGTTTTTCAGAAACTACTACACCGCCATTCCGCGTGAACTGGTCAATGCCGCGCGCATGGACGGCGCCGGTTTCTGGCGCATTTTCTACCGCATCGTGATCCCGATGTCGACGCCAATTTTGATGGTCACGCTGATCTGGCAGTTCACCAACATCTGGAATGACTTCCTGTTTGGTG
>CAISLL010000188.1 GCA_903886165.1 uncultured beta proteobacterium
AAACGCCCATGCCAAACCATCGCGTTTCCGCCAATCTGAACGCTCACGAAGGCTGCCAACACAAGAGCCAGCAAAGTCCAATGAAAAATTCGCAAGGGAAGATCCCAGATCTTGATGCGCTGCATGTCTGTGTCTTTCAAGAGATTCGCAGGGCTCAGGTTCATCCCCTGCCGAACATGCGCCGGAACGAGCCACCAATGCGCTGCAGCAGGTTGGTGCCTGTGGTGGCCGCGACGCTTGCCGCTGACAACTGAATGGTCTCGAACATTTTGGTCTTTGCCTCTTCTGCGACCGTCTCAACTTTGTGGCGCTTGGCAGCGTCGGGGCTACCGCGCAAATCCCGCCGCTTGAGTGCAGCTGCCATCAATGCCTGTTTCAGGGTCATGGCCTTTACCGGCTTCGGAATGAAGCGAAAAATCTGCCCTTGGTTAATCAAAGTGATGACGTCTACCGAATCGGTCGAGGCAGTGTAAACCACAGTAACAATGCCCGGATTTTCCTGTTTTAGCACCTTGAGCATGGTCGTGGTGTCAAGGCTCCCAACTCTTGTGTCCGACAAGACGATACCAACTTTCAGGTCGTCAAACGCGGCCACCGCGTCGGCAAGCGTTGTCGCCTGAACAATCTTGACATCTGCCCCGAGTGCCTCGCTCACCTGGGCCTTCATCAAAGGGTCGTCATCTATCAACAGGATAGTCTCTTCACCTGTATCGATTTGGCCGCCATCCGCGGCTTCTGTCAACAAAGCGTCGGCAGGATGGCTTTTAGCAATACCTGCAGCATCGCCAATGATCTTTGGAAGCTCTTTGATGTTCCACGGTTTGTTGACAAAACGGAACACTTCGCCGTCGTTGACAGAGCGCAAGATCGCCTGCAAATCAGAATAGCCCGTCAGCAAAATACGCATCGAGCGAGGCGATATCTTGCGCGCTTCACGCAGGAACTCGGAACCCATCATGCCTGGCATGCGCTGGTCACTGATGATCACGTCAAAATCGTTTTGCTTGACCAACTCAAGCGCCTCCTGACCGCTGGCAGCGATCTTGACATCGAATTCTTTTTTCAACAGCCACTGCAGCGAGCGAAGAATGCTTGGCTCGTCATCAACGCAGAGCACTTGCCCAAGTTTTTCTGACATGCGGTCTCCCGATCAAGCCAGGGCTGCAGCGGGCGCCGCAGCCTGGGTTGTGCCAGCCAGAGCGACTGGCAGGAACACGGTGAAGGTGGACCCTTTGCCGACTTCAGTCTTAACCGTGATTTCGCCGCCGTGCTCCCTGACGATGCTTCGGGCAATCGGCAGACCCAAGCCGGTGCCCTCGGAAGCTGGCTTGGTGGTGTAGTAGTTGTCAAAAATATGCACCAGCACATCGGGTTCGATGCCGGTGCCGGTATCGGCAACGTCCACACGAATCCGGTCACCCTCGACACTCGTTGTCACCGTCACGGTGCCTTGCTCGGCGGTGATCGCCTGTGAGGCGTTGTTGATCAGGTTTAAAAATACCTGGTTTAGTTGTGAGGCATTGCATTCGATTTTTGGCAATTCACCAAATTGCTCAATGACTTCAATATGGGTAGGAATCACACTGCGCGCGATGTAGATCACGTTGTGCAAGCCCTTATTGAGGTCAAATTGGGCTGTCTTGCTGCGATCCAGACGCGTGAAGTCACGCAGGTTTTCAACCAGTTCCCGCATTTGTTCAATGCCCCGCAGGGTGTCACCCAGCATTTCAACCGGCATGGTGACATCAAGGTTGTCCACGTCAATTGCAGCTATTTGATCCCTCGATTTTGCGATATTCAGATTGACACTGTCAGCCTTGGTATTTTGAACCAGTTTGGCAAGTTTGCCGGCAACCTGAAGCGGCGTGCTGAAACTTGACAAAACGTCCATGGCCATGCTTACGTTGTTATGAGAAAAAGCCAATGGGGTATTCAACTGATGCGCAACACCCGCGACCATTTGCCCCAGTGAGGCCATTTTTTCCGATTGAGCCATTTGCTGCTGCGCGTGCTCACGCTCACCCTCTTGCTGGACAAGAATGCGGTCTGCGCGTCGGACGATGACAAACAAGGCGACAAAGAGAACAACCAGCAAACCCAACACAATCAGCAAAGTAGTCAGTGCAGACGCATCGACTTCCTCCTGGTTCTTGGCGGCAAGCACCTCTGCCTTCGCTTGGTTGTCGTTTGCAGCTTTGCTAATTTGTGCCGAGGTTTCCTTGATCTGGTTGAGGAAACGCGTCACGTCTGAGTACACCTCAAAGACACCCACAATCTTGTCAGTACCAGGTGTCAGCACCGGGAGGTAGCTTCCAATCAGATCACGGTTTTCAACCACACCCTCAAACGCGCTGAACTTGCCGCGAAAGGTCATTTCACTGGTCGGTTTGCCTTCAAGGGCGGCGCCTTTCCATCCCGCGTTGGTCAGCTTGTCTTCACCAATCTGCGCGTGTTCGGATGAATAAACTGTGAGCCCGCGCAAATCAAACACCTTGATCTTGAACACCGAAGTCTTTTTCATTGCATCGAACACCTTGGTGTTGATCTCGGTAAAACCTGGCAACGCCATGATTGCCTTGCCAAGTTCAGCAAAACAAGCTTTCTTTTCTGCCGGCTGCTTCATTTTTCCGTCTTTGGGGTCTTGGACATCCGCAATGGCCCGGCAAGCGTCTGGCGAGATAGCCTGCGCCTTGGCCACAAAAGGTGCAAAGTCCCGCTCCCAGAGTGCGTTGGCAAACAAGCGCGTCAGATTGACATTGCCTGCTTCGTGGACGGCAATCAGGTCGCGCCGCGCGGCTGTGTCCTGTTGTTTGGCAAATGCATCCTGCACACGTTTGAAGTCAGCGTTCTGGCTTTGCTGCACTTGCTGGAAAAACTGACCCTGGCTACGTTCGAAATAAATCAAAGCGACAGCGACGAGGATGAACAGACCAAGCGATGTGAGCGAAAAATACCGCACCAGTTGAAAGCGCCCACCCGCAGCTTTGGCAACTGCCCCACTCGCTCCTTCAACGCCCTTCGTATTTCTTGCCATTTTTGACACTCCTATGTAGGGTCAAGTTTATCGATAAGCAGTGCCACATGGAAAACAACCCTGGACATCCTGCGAAGAACTCATCATGCTCAACCCAATTGTCGGCTGGCGGGTCAGGTTTTGACCAGCATCGCCGGCGTCGCCATCGTACTGCAATTGCGACCACTCTCCTTGGACACGTAGAGTGCCGCATCCGCCGCCTCGATCAAGGCCTCGGGCAGTTCAGCCGCGATCATCGGGAAACACGCCACCCCAAGGCTGATCGTGACCTTGAGGTCGTCGACGCGCATGACCTCAATGTTTTTTCGCAGACGCTCGGCAAAGTGCATGGCGCCGTCCGCTTCGGTGCTGGGCAAAATGACAGCAAATTCCTCACCACCATAGCGACAAGGGACGTCGTACATGCGCACGGTTTCCTTCATCACCTGACCAACCATCTTGAGCACCCGGTCACCCTGGTCATGACCATAGGTGTCATTGAATTTCTTGAAATGATCAGCATCGAACATGATCACAGCCAAGGGCAAACCGACATCACGGGCACGCTTGAGCTCAGTCCTGAGCGTGACATCAAGGTGCCGCCTGTTGAACACATCCGTGAGTGCGTCGGTGATCGACAAGCGCTCCAGTTCCTTGAGCATGGCCTGCTCCAGCGTGACATCACGCAATAAGGCAGCTGACCCTATCGGGCTACCAGTGGCATCCCGAATTGTGTGGGCAGAGGTCAACAACCAATGCCCCTTGTATTCAAACAGACTCGGCTCACTGACAGCATGAGTGTCATCAAGCATGGCCTGAAAGCGCTCCGGTTGGTCAAGCAGATTCAGTATGCCACCCTCCTGAATTTGCTCAACACTTTTACCAAGAAGGCGCTCTGTGGCATCATTCACCAGCACCACCTTGCCGACGTCGTCGGTCACAACGATGGCTTCCTGCGCCCCTTGAATGACCGAATGGAGTTTCTCCTTCTCATTCTTCATTTTTTGAAAGTTCTGTACCAGGTCCGTCGTCATCTTGTTGAAGCTGCGAGCCATCTTTCCCAACTCATCCTGCCGGCTGGCTGCTACCTGGGTGTCAAATTTGCCATCGATCACATGCGCCATGGCTGCACTGATTTCTTCAATCGGCTTGGCAATGAACCTTCCCAGCATGTAGCCGGTAACAGCCATGGTCAGCGCAAGCGACACAACCACAACAATTAATGACTGCAAACGCGCCTTCATCATGTCTCGTTCGACTTCCACTATGGAGGTGGTAAGTTTCATAACCGCCCTGACGGGTCCAGCAGCATGACAGCGGACACATTTCTCACTATTGAGAATAGGGTCATAAAAAGAAACAATGTCGCGCAAGGCCGGGTCTTCTGTGTTGCGCACAAGAATCCCCTCCTCCCCTTTCACCGCCCTGTCCAGGCCGGGATCGTTCATGGCAAATACCTTGGGGGCAACCACGTCAGTGGTTCGTCTATCAAATGTACTCTCACCAAGTTTCTTGTTGACAGCATCAATGGTCTCGTTGTCAATAAAAGCTTCGGTGCCATCAACGCGTGCTATGCGGAAGTCGAGTACGCCGGGTAGAGCCTTGAGGCGACGCGCAAAGTCCGGCATGATCTCGGCGTGGCGCTCCTTCATTATGGTCTCAACGTTCATGGCCACAGAATCGGTCAATCGATGCAGAGTGCGTTGGTATTCACTCATGATTGATTTTTCAACCGCCATGGTATAAAAATACCCTATCGAGGCAAAGCCCAGAGACAGGGCAATGGCCAGCGTCAACAGCAATTTATAACGGATGCGGCCTTCTCTCATGCCGCCTCCGACGCTGCCGCCACCATCACGCGGTTGCGACCAGTTTCCTTGGCGCGGTAGAGTGCCGCATCTGCGGCTTCAATCACATCCTCTGGCTTTGCAGCCTTGATGCCTGGAAAGGTGGCCACACCAATGCTGAGTTGCACGTGCAAACCATCCACCTCAGTATCAGCTACTTTGACCCGAATGGCTTCTGCCAACCGACAAGCGGCATCACTGGGCATGCTGGGCAGGATGGCCACATATTCCTCGCCACCATAACGGCAGGGGAAATCAAAACTGCGAACCTGCTCCTGCAAACACCTTGCCACCATTTGCAGAACACGGTCGCCCTGATCATGTCCATGGGTATCGTTGAATTTCTTGAAATGATCAATGTCCATCATCAGCACCGACAAGGACACCTGGCTCCTCTCGGAACGAACAAACTCAGCGTTCAGGGTGGCATCCAGAAAGCGGCGGTTATAAAGCCCGGTCAGTGCGTCCGTGGTGGAGGTCCGGCGCAAACCCTCTTCCAGGCGCTTTTCCTCAGTGACATCCCGAATCAGGATAACCGTGCCAATCACGGCCGTGTCGCTCCCCCGAATTTCAGTGGCTATCACCTGCAAGTCATGCTGCTTATAGCGAATGTCTTGTGGGTTGCCAGTTTGCAGGCAATGTGCGATGAAGTCGCGATCATCGACCACAAGCTCATAGCCTTGAGAAACCAATTCGTCAATTGGCTTCCCAAGCAAAGTTGCAGCAGCCGGATTGACCAGTACGATAGCCTTGTTCGCGTCCGTCACGACAATGCCCTCGGTCGCGGTTTCAATCACGGTGGTGATTTTATTTTGCTCCCGACGCAACCTGCGGTACGTACTTTGCAACTGGGCTGTCATCTGGTTGAAAATGGCACCCATGCGACCCAGTTCATCATTGCTGCGTTCGGCCAATTTGTGGTCGAGATCTCCGTCTGATACCCTGGCCATGGCATTGGTGACTTTTTCAATTGGCCGAACAACCACGCGCCCAAGCATGTAACCCGTCAATAAAACCGTAGCGATGAGCGCTACCGCAAATAAGACAAAAGATTGCTGACGGGCATGCAAAATGTCGCGCTCAACCGACGCCAACGAGGTGGTCAAACGCATGACCCCGCGAACCGCTTCAGCCTTGCCGTGGCACCGGTGACACTGGTTCTGGTTGGCAAGCGGCGCCAAGAAAGAGAGTTGAGGGTTGCCTGCCGCATCATCCTGGTATATGACAACCGACTTGGCAGTGTCGATTGCCCGACGCAGATTGACGTCATCCTTGCTGATCACCTGCACCCGGTTTGCTGTCTCGCGTGGCGGGAACAACTCTTCGCCACGACGTGAGTTCACCTCAATGATCGTCTTGTTGTCCTGAAAGGCCTCAATGCCATCAGTTCGCATGATGCGAAACTCCGTAATGTCAGGCACAGCCTTGAGCCGTTCAGCGAAAGCTTGCGCAATGTCTGCGGAACCGGCCAACATCACGCTGTGCAAGCCTTCTGCGATCGCCTCAGTTAGCTTGCGCATGGTGCTTTCGTGTTGGGATAGCAGCGTACGCTCCTGATACCTACTGTAAAAGGCAATGGTGGCTACCAAGCCAAGCATGGTGGCAATGCCCACCACCAACAATATTCGGTATCTGATTCGCGCGAGCATCATTCAGCCCTTCCGCCGACAAGCGAAGGATGCATCATCCGAGCCAACAATTAGACACTGTGTCATCAATTCAATTTAACCAATGCGGGGCAACAAATTCGAAGTGGCCAATTGTGTCCTTTTTTACACTCGCTTCACGCAACTCATTGTCCTCTGGTTGATATAGGTCAAACAGAGAATTTTACATTTTGCACCTAGCGACAAATCGGAAATGCCAGGCTCAGCCGATGTCAGCCCTGTTTATACTCGTTCTTGGTGCGGTCAACAAAGCACCAATTGTGCGCCCCAGCATACTTCTGCTTCCTGGGCCAATAGATTGGCAATGATCTGTCCTCACACATAGCTTTCAATTGATGTCTTTCAACTCGGTTAACCCCTATTGCCTTGAGCGCATCGTAGCGCTCGCAGAGACCAAGGACGTGATAGCTGCCGAGGATATTTTTGACGACAGTGGCATCAAACTGTGGGCGAAAGGCGGCCGAGTCAGCCGAGAACTGCAGCAAAAACTACTCAAGCGCAAACTGATGCACCCGCTTGAGGTCGCGCTAACAGTGGAAGATGCCGTGAATTTTTCCAGCGTCGTTGATGATGCACTCTTGCTGATTGAAAAGGACGCCCTGCTGGCCAGGATCGCTGGCAGTCGGGAGGCGCAGGCGTTGCTGCAGACCATGCGCAAGTTAATGCTGCCAAGCTCGGTGTGTCTGCTGCTGACCGCAACGAGAGAAAAACATCGCAGCAACTTTGATCACAATCTCTACACCATGTTGGTCAGTCTTGGCATTGGTGTCAAACTGCAAATTTCTGACGCGGACGCCCGAACGCTGTTAATTGCTGCGCTGCTCCACGACTTGGGTGAGATGTACATCAACCCTGAGTATTTGCGCTCCCCCCATCGTCTGACCCCAAAAGACTGGAAGTATGTGGCCGCGCACCCGACCATCGGGCGAATGCTGATCCGCGAGATGACGAAACTGCCTGAAGCTGTCGCTGACTGTGTCGCGCTGCACCATGAGCGACTGGATGGAAGCGGCTACCCAAATCATGTGAGGGGTAACACGCCAAATCGCCTCGGTGCATGGCTTGCGGTAGCTGATTCAGCTGCAGCCATCATTGCCCGCGGCGGCAGTGGTTGCTCCTCTCGCGTGTCCTTGGCGATGCGCATCGTGCCCGAAGAATTTGACCGAGATGCAGTATCTGTAGTGCTCACAGCATTGCATGGCTGGCCCGATGATGTAAGTGGCAGTGACACAGCAGGTTGCGTCGAGCGTGCACAGAAAGCCATGGCACGGATGGACAGCGCGCTACAGGCGGCAGCCAGTGCAAGCAAGTTACAGCAGGATACCTTTACGAAACAAGTGCTGTCCGAAGTGACAGCAGTCTTGGGCAACGTGCACAAATCCGTCCATGCCACTGGCATCGTCAGCGGACAGCTTGACAGCTTGATCGACGACCCACATGTGCAAACCGAAATCAATCAAGTAATCAGGGAAGTCGAATGGCGGCTGAGAAACATGGCACGCAACATCTATTTACGGGCCGAGAGTCAGACTGGAAGCCGGGCGATGACGGCACTCGCAGATGTAATTGCGGCACTTGACTTTGAAGCATGAGCACGGCTCGCCGTCAACGTTGCATCAGCGAATGGTAAGCTTTCTGCCAGAAAATTTAGCTTGATCTGATTAATCGATTTGGCGTAATGACCGAGGTCTTTGAAGCGTCGGCAGTGCAGGAATTCTGGGAGGAGTTAGCTGCACTGGTTACCTGCCCTGCAAGGTTTGCAAAAATTATATGAATACCCTTGTTCCTGATGAAAAATCTCCAGCAAATTTATTTTGTTCGCACCCAATTGGTGAAGCAACAAGGGTTCTAGATCAATTCCGGTTACCCTCTGCGGACATGAATGGTTGCTGGAAGTGGGCGTTTCAACCGCTTCTCATCATGACACTGATCGGTTGCGCGAGTGATGGGCGGCAGGCGACTGAAGTTGGACAATCAAACGTGACCTCCACACTTCAGCAGCATCGCGAACGTACGATCCAGGCAGCTTGGGTTGGCAAACGCTACGACTCGTTGCATGAAGCTTTTGGTGAACCCAAACTCCAAATGAATATTCT
>CAISLL010000189.1 GCA_903886165.1 uncultured beta proteobacterium
AATGTGTGAGTTTCCATGAACGCCCTTGTTGACGTCTCTTTCTTTCCGCGTGCTGCCAAGCCCCTGAACAGTTATCGCAGGTTCTGGGCGGCCCGCCTGGGTACGGCCCCCTTCTTGCCAATGAGCCGCGAGGAAATGAACCAACTGGGCTGGGACAGTTGCGACGTGGTGCTGGTCACCGGCGACGCCTATGTGGACCATCCCAGTTTTGGCATGGCGGTGATCGGCCGCATGCTGGAGGTCCAGGGTTTTCGCGTGGGCATCATCGCCCAGCCCGATTGGCAAAGTGCCGAGCCGTTCAAAGCCTTGGGCAAACCCAACCTGTTCTGGGGCGTGACCGCCGGCAACATGGACAGCATGATCAACCGCTACACGGCGGACCGCAAAATCCGCACCGACGACGCCTACACCCCGGGTGACGTGGCTGGCAAGCGCCCCGACCGTGCGGCGCTGGTGTACAGCCAGCGATGTCGTGAAGCCTTCAAGGACGTGCCGATCATTCTGGGTGGCATTGAAGGCAGCCTGCGCCGCATTGCCCACTATGACTACTGGAGCGACAAGGTGCGCCGCAGCGTGGTGGTCGATGCCAAGTGCGATTTGCTGCTGTACGGCAACGCCGAACGTGCCATTGTGGAAATTGCGCACCGGCTGAGCCGGCGTGAACCCATCGAGAGCATTACCGACGTGCGCGGCACCGCCTTTGTGCGCCGCCCGGATGACGAAAGCCGCTTGGGTTGGTTTGAGATCGATTCCAGCAGCGTGGACCAACCCGGCCCGGTCGAGTCGCATATCAACCCTTACCTGACGACGAGTGAACAGGCGGCAGGGCAGGGCAGCACCTGCGCCAAGGAAGATGCTGACAAAGAAACTTGTCATCCCGGGCTTGACCCGGGATCCAGCGCCACATTGACCGACACGACCATACGGTCAGCATGGATTGCGGATCAGGCCCGCAATGACAAGCCTGCAGACCGCAACGACAGCACCCGGCCCATCACCTTCATGCACAACCCGGCCCTGCCCACGCGCGTCGGCAAGCAGGTGATGCCACCGCGCGACCGCACCGTGATTCGTCTGCCCAGCTACGAGCAGGTCAAGAGCGACCCGGTGCTTTACGCCCATGCCAACCGCGTGTTGCACCTGGAAACCAATCCCGGCAACGCCCGTGCGCTGGTGCAGGCGCATGGTGTGGGTGCCACCGCGCGTGATGTCTGGATCACCGCGCCACCGATCCCACTGACCACCGCCGAGATGGATCTGGTGTTTGACCTGCCTTACGCGCGCGCCCCGCACCCGAGTTATGCTGATGAGAACGGCAGCCATGACCATGCCACCAAAATCCCGGCCTGGGAGATGATCCGTTTCAGCATCAACATCATGCGTGGCTGTTTTGGCGGTTGCACCTTTTGCTCCATCACCGAGCATGAGGGCCGCATCATCCAAAGTCGCTCGGAAGAGTCGGTGATCAAGGAAATTGAAGACATCCGCGACAAGGTGAAGGGCTTCACTGGCACCATTTCAGACCTCGGTGGCCCCACCGCCAACATGTACCGCCTGGGCTGCAAAAGCCCTGAAATTGAGGCGGCCTGCCGCAAACCCAGTTGTGTTTTCCCCGGTATTTGCCAGAACCTGGGCACTGACCACCAGCCGTTGATCAACATTTACCGCCGTGGCCGGGCGCTTAAAGGTGTCAAGAAGATTTTGATTGGCTCGGGTGTGCGTTACGACCTGGCAGTGCAAAGCCCCGAATACGTGAAGGAGTTGGTGCAGCACCACGTGGGTGGCTACCTCAAAATTGCCCCGGAACACACCGAGCAAGGCCCCTTGAGCAAGATGATGAAGCCGGGCATGGGCACCTATGAAAAGTTCAAGACGCTGTTTGACAAGTTCACGCTGGAGGCCGGCAAAAAGCAATTCCTGATTCCGTACTTCATTGCCGCCCACCCCGGCACCAGCGACGAAGACATGATGAACCTGGCGATCTGGCTGAAGAAAAACGGTTTTCGCGCGGACCAGGTGCAAACCTTCTACCCCAGCCCGATGGCCACCGCCACCGCCATGTACCACACCGACCTGAACCCGCTCAAGGGCATTCACCGTGATGAACGTGGCGAGCGGGTGGATGTGGTGCGTGGCGAGAAACGCCGCCGCTTGCACAAGGCCTTCCTGCGTTACCACGACCCCAACAACTGGCCGCTGCTGCGTGAGGCGCTGAAAGCCATGGGTCGCGTCGATCTGATTGGGAATGGCAAGCAACATCTGATTCCGACCTATCAGCCTGTGCTGGACGGCAGCTACTCAAGCGCCAGGCGCAAGAACTCAACGGCCGGGTCGGTCAAGGCAACACAAGTCCCCCAGCAGGGCAGGTTGTTGACGCAACACACCGGTTTGCCGCCGCGCGTGAGCGGCACGTCACCCGGAAAAAATTTCAACAACCACCGTCCGCGCTAGGCGTTCGCACCTGATGTGGTGATGCAGGTGGGCCACTCAAGCCGTTTGATTGGCCCGCGGTAGCCATATGTTGGCACACAGACCGCCCGTGCCTGCGTTGCTGAGTTCCAACCTGCCACCCATGCGTGACAAGGTTTTTTCAACAATCGCCAGGCCCAGACCCGTGCCGTTGGCTGATGTACGGGCCGCCTCGCCACGGAAAAAGGGGGTCGTGAGTTGCTTGAGCTGCTCAGGGTCGACACCCATGCCATGGTCACGCACGCGCAGCAGCACCAATTTGTCCTGGCTGCGTGCTGAAATATCGACTGCTGCAATGCCGGTATCCATGGTTTTGCCATAACGCGCCGAGTTCTCCAGCAGGTTGGAAATCACACGCTGCAACTCCACAGGGTCAGCCATGACCAGCAAGCCCTTTTCCATTGCCACCTTGAATTCGATGTCATTGCGCTTGCGCAACCCAGCCAGGCAAATGTCAATCGTGTTACCAAGCAATACCGGGCTCACAGCTATGCCGTCGGGGCGGGCATAGTCCAGAAACTTGTTGATGATCGCGTCGAGCTGCTCGATGTCGCTGGCCATGCTGTCGCGGGCCTGCGGGTCGGCCACACTGAGCTCGGTTTCCAGGCGCAGACGTGCCAATGGTGTTCGCAGGTCATGGGAAATGCCTGCCAGCATCACTGCGCGGTCTTGTTCAATCTTGGCAAGCTTCTTCGTCATGCGGTTGAAGCCGATATTCACCGCCCGGATTTCACTGGTGCTGACCGATTCGTCCAGCGCGCTGGCCTCAAAATCTCCCTCGCGAATCCGACTGGCGGCGTAAGACAGGTCTTTCAAAGGCCGGTTGATCAGCCGGGCAATGCCGGCCGCGCCGGCCAACGACAGCGTGGCGGCCGTGACCAGCCAGATCAGCCAGGTTCGACCTTCAGGCCGTTCAAAGCGGGTGCGATCGGTCTGCAGCCAGTAGCGGTCTTTCTCAATGGTAAAACTCACCCACAGACCCTCCACGCCGTTCACTCGCGCAGCCACTTCGATGTCAGGCCCCAGGCGGGCCTTGAGCTCGGCGATGATGTAGCGGCTCAGACCTTCATCAGCCAGTGCCTCGGCCACGTCTTTGGGCTCGCGCGGCATGATCAGCACGCGCTCCTCGTCTTTCATGGTCTTGAACAAGGACACCCGGGTGATGGCATCCGAGTGCCGGACGGCAGCCCGGCTGAGGTTAACCACTGATGCAATCTGGCGAGCGGTTTGAATTGCCTGCGGCTCGGATTCCAGCTCGAACAGGGTCTGCGTCCAGGCCATGACACTGCCGATCAGCAGCAGCGCCAGCAGCACAAAGGTTCGCCAGAACAGGCTCAGGCCGGGAGGTGCGGCGGGCGTGATCTCGGTTTCGGACGGCACCGGCAGTGCGTCTTGATTACTGCTTGCCATCGGGAACAAACACGTAGCCAACCCCCCAGATTGTCTGGATGTAGCGGGGCGCGGCGGCGTCTTCCTCAATCAATTTGCGCAGCCGTGACACCTGCACGTCCAGGCTGCGATCAAACGCTTCAAACTCGCGCCCACGTGCCAGTTGCGCCAGTTTTTCACGTGAAAGGGGCTGGCGCGGGTGCCGTACCAGCGCCTTGAGCATGGCAAATTCCCCTGTGGTAAGTGTCAGCTCTTCTGCGCCCCGGTGCAATTTTCGCGCAGCGAGATCAAATGTGAAGGGTCCGAAGGAGACGGTCTCACCCTCGTTGGCGGGTGCACCCGGTGCCTCTACCGAAGGTCGGCGGCGCAACACAGCGTGCATGCGTGCCAGCAGTTCACGCGGATTGAACGGCTTGCAAAGGTAGTCGTCAGCGCCGACCTCCAGACCGACAATGCGGTCGATGTCTTCACCCTTGGCAGTCAGCATGATGATGGGGGTGCGGTCATTCGCTGCACGCAGGCGCCTGCACACGGACAACCCGTCTTCACCCGGCATCATCAGGTCGAGCACGATCAAATCCACCGGTTCACGAAGCAACACGCGGGTCAGTGCTTTGCCATCTTCTGCTTGCAACACCTCAAAACCTTCCTGAGTCAGGTAGCGGCGCAGCAGGTCACGAATACGTGCGTCGTCATCAACGACCAGAATTTTGTCAACTCGATGCGGGTTTGCAGCCATACTTGGATCCATGTCAATTTGTAACTTTGCTGATTTTGCGTGGTTCAATTGGGGTATTGGGCATTTATTTAACGGTCGACACACGCTGTTACAAAAATTGATTGGTTTGATGTGTCAAAGTTGAAAGAATCCGGAATGAAAATTGCTACGCATGTAATAGCTGCAAGTGCTTTATTTATATGGGCTCAGAATGGGTTTTCTCAAAATTCGCAGCCGCCCATGCCGATGCAGCGGGTGAGCTTGTCGGCGAGCGCCAGCGTACAGGTGCCACAAGACGTGCTGACCATGTCTCTGAGCACCCAGCGTGAGGGAGTCGACCCACAAACCGTGCAAAGCCAACTCAAGACAGCGCTTGACACCGCGTTGGCTCAGGCCCGCCGCGCCGCCAGCGATGGTCTGATGGAGGTGCAAACCGGGCGCTTCAGCCTGTCGCCGCGCCATGACCGCAACGGTAAGCTCACAGGCTGGCAGGGCACCGCCGAGCTGGTGTTGCAAGGGCGTGACTTTGCCCGCATGGGCGAGACCGCAGGCAAACTGCAGACGCTCACGGTGGCCAATACCAGTTTTGGCCTGACCACCGAGCAGCGCCAAAGTGCCCAGGCTCAGGCGCAAAGCCAGGCGATTGCACAATTTCGCCAGCGTGCCGGCGAGGCCGCAAAAAGTTTTGGTTTTTCAGGCTATTTGCTGGTGGATGCCAACATCAACGCGGCTGACTTCGGTGGTCCGCGCCCGGGCCTGATGGCCATGAGTGCGCGCGCAGCAGTTGATGACTCGCCGGTGCCGTTGGAAGCTGGTTTGGCAACTGTCACTGTCACGGTGTCAGGCTCGGTGCAATTGAATTAAGCTAGCGCCGTTGCCTGGCAGGAACCTACCCATGTCTGAATTTCATCAACTTTCCACCCTGAAGCGCATGGCCACCGGCAAGGTGGATGCAAGCCCGGCCCATGTCGGTCGTTTTGAGCTCAAGCGCTTGCTGGGCCAGGGAGCCCAGTCCAAAGTCTGGCTCGCGTTTGACCCGCGTCTGGAACGCGATGTGGCCATCAAGGTGATGAAGCCCGTGCAGGGTTCGGATGCCTCGGTTCTGAACCAATGGCTGACTGAGGCACGCAGTGTGAGCCGCCTGACCCACCCCAACATCGTGCCAGTGTTTGAGGCCGACGTGCAAGACCAGCAGCCGTACCTGGTGTTTGAGTATGTGGCGGGGCAGACACTGGCAAAGGTGCTCGGCAGCAAGGGCGCACAGACGCCGGCCAACGCTGTGGCCTTGATCGCCGATGTCCTCGACGCCCTGGTGGCCGCACACGCGCAAGGTCTGGTGCACCGTGACCTCAAACCGGCCAACGTGATGGTGGACAACAAGGGCCGTGCCCGAGTCATGGACTTTGGCATTGCCCAGCGTACCAGTGATGCGGGCAAGGGTATCAACCACGCGGTTCTGGCGGGTACCCCGGCCTATATGGCACCCGAAGCCGCACGCGGTGCACCGGTGTCGCCGGTGATGGACGTGTATTCAGCCGGCATGATGCTGGCCGAGGTGTTGTGGGGACGGCCTTTGCAACCGAATGTGGACGCTTACACCGCCATCTACCGTGCTGCCTACAAACCACTGGTGTTGCCCAATGCACTGCTGTCGGGCCTGGATGACAGCTTGCGCGCCATTGTGTTGCGGGCGCTGGCGCCCGATGCCGCACAGCGTTACCCTAGCAGCGATGTCTTTCTGACAGCCTTGCGTACCTGGCAAACCCAGCAGAATGCAGCCAGCATCGAGCCGGACGTGCCCAAGGGCCCAAACAACAGCACATTGGAGTTCTTGCTGCGCCGCATGCGCAACAAAACCGACTTTCCAGCCTTGTCAGCCTCGGTGGTGCGCCTGCAGAGCATGGCCACCTCGGAGAAGGAAAGCGTCAATAGCATCACCAATGAAATCCTGAAGGATGTGGCGCTGACCAACAAGTTGCTGCGCCTGGTCAATAGCGCGCACTATTCGCGCGGCAGCAGCATTGGCACGGTGTCGCGCGCGGTCAGTCTGGTGGGGTTTAACGGCATCCGCAACATGTCCTTGAGCCTGGTGCTGCTGGAGCACATGCAGGACAAAACCAATGCCCAACTGCTCAAGGAAGAATTCTTGCGTGGACTGATGGCCGGCTCGGTTGCAGCCGAGTTGGCCAGCAGCAGTGCCGAAGGTGAAGAGGCGTTCATTGGTGCCATGTTTCAAAACCTCGGGCGCATGTTGTCGCAGTTTTATTTTCCAGATGAAGCGGCAAGCATCCGCGCACTGACGGCTGCCTCGGGCGAGGGACTACTGTCCGAAGAGTCTGCTGCCACCCGTGTGCTGGGCATGGGGTTTGAAGCACTCGGTGTGGGTGTGGCCCGTGCCTGGGGCTTGCCAGAGAGCATTCAGCGCTGCATGATGGTGCCGGCCGGTGACCCGCCCAGCCGGGTCCCTTCAGAGGCGCAGGCCAGATTGCGTTGGACCGCCCGCGCTGCCAATGACGTGGCAGACGCGATGATGCATGCCGACCCCATGGAAGTCGATGCGTTGATGGGCAAGGCAGTCAAGAAGTACAGCAAAGCACTTGGCATGTCGATGAATCAGGTGCAATCTGCCACGGCGTCTGCACGCAAAAAGCTGGTTGAACTGGCCAAGGTCATGGAAATCAGGGTGCCGGCGTCGTCGCGTGCCGCGCCTTTGTTGAACGCAGAGCAACAAGAGCCAGCCGCCCAGGCGCCAGATGCCGCCCAGAACCCGGATGGTCTTGATGCCACCGAACTGCAAGCGACGCCCGCCGTGCAGGAGTCGGCGGTGTTTTCCGGTGAACGCGGCGTGGCCACGGAACAGGCGTCTCAGACGCTGGCAGCGGGCATCCAGGACATCACCAACGTGATGGTGGAAGATTTCAATTTGAGCGACGTGCTGCGCATGATTCTTGAGGCGATGTACCGCGCGCTGGACTTTCAACGCATTGTTTTTTGCATGCGCGAGCCAAAGACCGACATTCTCAAAGGGCGCTTCGGGCTGGGGCTGGACGTGGAAAGCGTTGTTAAGTCATTCCAGGTGCCTTTGAGTGGGGTGGCCGTGCCTGATTTGTTTGCCACCATCTGCAACAAAGGGGCGGACACCCTGATCAGTGACGCCAGTGACCCCCGGTTAGTAGAGCGCCTGCCAGACTGGTACCACAAACTGTTTCATGCACCCACTTTCCTGATCTTGCCTCTGACCATCAAAGGCAAACCCTTTGGCATGATTTACGCCGACAAGGCTGAAAAAGGTGGCCTGAAGGTGGATGACAAAGAATTGGCCTTGCTGCGCACCTTGCGCAACCAGGCTGTCATGGCGTTCAAGCAGTCTTCGTGATTTTTAAACTAAATTAGCTTCCAAGCCATATGAAATAAGGGTAAGAAGCTATACCTTTTGCATACTACCGCTGTGCACGAGGCTCACCCTGAGCGTTGACCGTCACGGTGGGGCCGGGCGGGGTCGTCATTTGAATGCGGTGGTCGACACCACGGAAGTTGTAGGTCACATCCCAGTACTGGGGCCGCACCTGGCCGCTGACGGCTTCACAGCGCTGCACATCGCGGGTTGCCGCCTGGTCTGTGTTGCCGCGGCCGACCTGGTTGCCCACTGCCGCTCCGGCAATGGCGCCACCCACGGTGGCCAGGTCCTTGCCGGTTCCGCCGCCCACCTGATGGCCAAGAATGCCACCGATCAGGGCGCCTGCAATGGCTGCTGGCACGTTGGCATTGTTTTGGGCGATTTGTTCTTTCTCGACCCAGCAACGTTGTTCCGGCGTTCCGACCACCGCACGGGTGGAGGTCACGTCAGCCTCAAAAAGGCGTTCGTTGGGGCGTTGACGGTAGTCTGGCGATGCCATGGCGGCATTTGGTGCCGCATTGCTGACAAGCCGGGTTGACGAAATGCGGTCATTCAAGCCGGTTTCAGCCAGCGACGGGTACCGCCCTTCACGCAAAATGGCACATCGCCCACCAAACTGGGCGTCTTCGCAGACTTCCCACTGGCCGCTGGTCACCAACACCGACGAGGCGCGGTCATTGAAGTTTTGGCGTTGGAAATTCATCACGCCTTGCTCTGTCGTGAAAGACCTGCCCCGTAGATTTTTCTGCTCGTAAAAGGTGACCTGTGGTGTCTGTGCAATGGGTGCCTGTGCCATCGGTGCGTAACGACGCTCGTCCACACGGTCGTTGCGGTGGACGGGTTTCACGGACGACACGCGTTCGTTCAGGCCCATGGACGCCAGCGACGGGTAACTTCCTGGCCGTAACACGACGCAGCGGCCGCGAAAGCGAATGTCATCGCACACTTCCCAACGTTCGCCAGCCACAACGACAGACGAGGCAGTTTCGTTGAAG
>CAISLL010000190.1 GCA_903886165.1 uncultured beta proteobacterium
CACATCACGCATGGCCTTGACCAACACATCCTTGTCGAATTCCTTGGTGCCGACAAACTCCACAGCTGCCACCGTGGGTCGCTCTTCGACCACCACCACCAGGACATCACCGTTGATTTCGATGCGCACATCCTTGAACAGACCCAAACCAAACAGGGCGCGGATCGCCGTAGAGCCTTTATCGTCGCTATAGGTGTCCCCGACCCGAACCGGTAAAGAGACGAACACGGTACCCGGTTCAACGCGCTGAAGGCCTTCAATCCGAATATCCCGAACCGTGAAGGGGTCGACCGCCCACGCAGACTGGGTCACAAAGGCCAAGGACGCCAGCGCAGTCAAGGTCTTGAATTGGAAGCGATTTAATTGCATGTTAAAAACCAAAAAACAAACAGACACCTGAGGTGCCCTGACTCATGAAGCAAACAAACGGGAAATATCATTAAAAAGGGCAATGAACATCATGAGCATCAAAAGCGCGACTCCGCCTTGTTGAAGCCGATCCATCCAGGCCTCGGGCACTGGCTTGCCTGTCACACCCTCCCAAAGATAATACATCAGGTGACCACCATCCAAGACCGGCAGCGGCAGCAGGTTCAAAACACCCAGACTGACGCTGATCAGTGCCAAAAATATCAGGTACTGGGTCAATCCCAAACCGGCCGATTTGCCGGCATAGTCCGCAATGGTCAAGGGCCCGCTGATGTTCTTGAGGGAGGCTTCGCCAGTGAGCATCTTGCCCATCATCTTCAATGTCAACGCTGACATGTCCCAGGTTTTCACTAGGGCCTGCACCAGACCATCCAGCGGACCTTGCCGCACCATGAGTATTTCCGGACGAGCACCCACATAAGCCTCAATGCGCCCAATCGACTCACCGCCTTCTTTGGCGACCTGCGGTGTCACGAAAATAACAAGCAACTGGCCATTTCGCAAAACCTTCCAGGACTGGGTTTCAGCAATGCCTTTGGCACCTGATTGACGGATCAGTTGCCGCAATTGCTGGCCATCGACCACCTTCTGGCCATTGACACTTTGGACTTCGTCGCCGTCCAGAAACCCAGCACTCTGGGCCGCTCCACCGGTCATCGTCTGACCAATCAAGGGGCGACTGAACGGGCCAACAATACCAATTCTGGCAAACAACTTTGCATCGACTTCCTCCACTGGCAGCTTGGAGAGCTCAAGCAGGACGTCGCGCTCTTGCCCGTCGGCGGTTGCCAGCACCAGTCGCACATCTTCACCCTCAAGTCCAGCACGGGTCAGTGCCCAACGAATGTCATCAAAGGAACGCACGCTTGCCAGTTCCTGGCCCTCGGACCCCGTTCGCAACACACGTTCACCACCAACGATCCCGGCCTGGCTGGCCAGGGTCTGCGCCGCTGGCACGCTCAGCACAGGTGCCGGAAGTTCCACACCCATCCAGTTCACGCAAGCATATAGCAATACCGCCAGCGCCAGGTTGGCCAGGGGGCCGGCAGCCACAATGGCAACCCGACTGCGCAGCGGCTGGGTATTGAACGCCAGATGTCGCATGGTCTGCTCCACCGGGGCTTCCCGTTCATCGAGCATCTTGACATAGCCACCCAATGGAAACAGCGCGAGCACAAATTCGGTGCTTGAATTTTTTGGTTGCCAACGATAAATCGGTGTGCCAAAACCAATTGAAAACCTCAATACCTGCACACCACACGCCAATGCCACGCGGTAATGCCCATACTCATGCACGGCAATCAATAGGGAAATCGCCAGAATGAACGCGGGTATAGTCAACATGGGAGCAGTCAGATGCCCAGGCGCGTGACACGCACTTGAGCCATCGCGCGCGACTCTGAGTCAAGGGCCAACAAGTCTTCCAGGGACTGTGGCGGCGCCGGGTGCAGGGCCGACAAGGTTTCAAGGTTCACCGTGTGAATCTGGTCAAACCTGATACGCCGTGCAAGAAACGCCTCCACTGCGATCTCGTTGGCGGCATTCAGTACGGCTGTGCTGCCAGGTGCTGAATCAAGTACGGCCCAGGCCAACTTCAAGCCAGGAAATCGCTCAGCGTGGCCATAGACGTGAACCGACTCAAAGGTCATGTCGGACATGGCCCTGAAATCCAGTGCAGTTGCGCCCGAGGTCATGCGATGTGGCCACGACAAGCCATAGGCGATGGGTACCTTCATGTCGGGTGTGCCGAGCTGGGCAATGACCGAGTTGTCGCGGTACTGCACCATGGAATGGATCACGCTTTGGGGGTGAATCACCACCTCAATTTGCTCTGGCTTCACACCAAAAAGGTAGCGCGCCTCAATCACCTCCAGCGCCTTGTTCATCATGGTGGCCGAATCCACCGAAATCTTTCGCCCCATCACCCAGTTCGGGTGCGCGCAGGCCTGCTCTGGTGTGATCTCTGCGAAAGTGGCGGGATCACGCCGGCGAAAGGGGCCACCCGAGGCCGTCAGAAGAATTTTGTCAATCTGTTCTGGCCAGGCACTCGCGTCATCCGGCAAAGATTGGAAGACAGCCGAGTGCTCGCTGTCTATGGGCAACAACTTGGCTCCGCCAGCTGCAACAGCCTGAAGAAAATAGTCGCCACCCACCACCAGCGCTTCCTTGTTGGCAAGCAACAAGCGCTTGCCAGCACGGGCGGCCGCCAGGCATGACGCCAGTCCTGCAGCCCCGACAATGGCAGCCATCACGGTGTCAACCAACTCGTGCCGGGCGACTTCTTCGATGGCTTTTGCACCAACAAGAACTCGTGTTGACAAGCCAAGTGATGCACACTTTTGAGCCAAGTCACGGCCATGGGGCTCGCTCGCCATCACGGCATAGGTGGGTCTGAACAAAACACATTGCGCCAGCAGTTTGTCAACCTGTGACGATGCACTGAGCGCAAAGACCTCAAATCTGTCTGGGTGCAGCGCCATGACCTCCAACGTGCAGACCCCAATGGAGCCAGTCGACCCCAACACTGCGACACGCTGGCGCTTCAAGTCACTTTGGTCAGGCATACGGCCCCTTATAAGGAATACAGCATCATTGCCAGCGGTAGCGTCGGCAACAGCGCATCAACACGATCCAGCACCCCGCCATGTCCGGGCAACAATCCGCTGCTGTCCTTGATACCCGCACTGCGCTTCACCAGGGACTCAATCAGATCACCCACCACACTCATGGCCGCCATAAAAACTGCAGCAATCATCAGGAGCCAAAGACTCCTGTTGCCAACATGGGAGTACAGGCTCGGCACTGCCACGTGATTGACCATGTCAAAGTAACGCCAAGCCCACGCCAGCACCATCACACCGAGCATGCCGCCCCAGACACCTTCCCAGCTCTTGCCCGGACTGATGGAGGCTGCCAGTTTGCTGTGCGTCCAACGCCCGCCCCAGGCACGGCCCGCGAAGTAGGCAGCAATGTCTGCCGTCCATACCAAGGCCAGAATAGACAAGAGAAAATTTGATCCAATCACCTTGGCCTGACCAATCGCCAGCCATGTCAATGCCAAGGCGGCAACGCCCCCAAGCAATCGCAAATGCCGCGAATGTGTAGTCCAGGCAGACACACCCGCCCTCAAGACGGTCGCCCCCCCCAGTACCCACGCGGCGCCCACCACCAGCCAGAGTCCTGGCATGCGTTGCTCCAGCCAGCCAGCCCACCACATCAAAGCGCAAACAGCACAACACAACGCACCCACCCATAGAGAGACGTGTTGACTCCAGCCGTTGGCCTTGGACCACTCCCACGCAGCAGCCGCTATGAAGACAAGTGCCAGGAAACAAAATGGCCAGGGTTCGCGGTAAAACAGGGCAGGCAACAACACCAGCAACAACACCAGCGCGGTAATCACTCGTTGTTTAAGCATGGATTACGTCAGGCGGCTGAAGCGGACGGGTTCCCGCGCTGAACCTGATCAGATGTCTTTCCAAAACGCCGCTCTCGCCCTGAATAGGAGGCAATCGCGGCATCAAGCGCAGCCTCGTCAAAGTCCGGCCAGAGCGTGCTGGTGAATTCAAACTCGGAATAAGCTGATTGCCACAGTAAAAAATTGCTGATGCGCAGCTCACCACCCGTTCGTATCACCAGGTCAGGGTCAGGTACATGTGCCAAGGCCATGGCTTGGCTCAGGCTCTCGTCGGTCGCAGGAATGCCATGCACAGCCAAACTCGCGGCCGCTTGGGCGATGTCCCAGCGTCCGCCATAATTAAAGCAAACGTTGAGCACCAAACGATTGTTGGAAGATGTTTCGGCTTCGGCCTGCTCAATGCCTTTGAGCACTCTGGCGGACAAGCCCAGGCGCTCGCCAATGAAGCGGAGTTGAACGCCGTCGGCCTTTAGTTGCGGCACTTCACGCGAAAGCGCAAAGGCAAACAGATCCATCAGGCCAGACACCTCATCGCTGGGACGCTGCCAGTTTTCTGATGAAAACGCAAACACAGTCAATACCCGCACGCCACGTTTGTCGCAAGCCTTTGCACACCGCTTGAGGGCATCAACCCCTTGTTTGTGTCCGGCGATTCTTGGCAGAAAACGCTTGTTCGCCCAGCGACCATTGCCGTCCATGACGATGGCAATGTGGTGTGGCACGTGCAGATCAGTCATGGCGGGCCTAAACCGCCATCAGGTCTTGTTCTTTGGCCGCAATCAACTGATCAATAACTGCAATGTGTCTGTCTGTGACCTTCTGGATGTCGGTCTCGCAACGCTTCTGCTCATCTTCCGACGCCAGCTTGTCCTTGACGAGTTTCTTCACGGCATCATTGGCGTCCCGGCGAAGATTGCGCACGGCAACCTTGGCACCTTCGCCCTCATTGCGCACTAGTTTGGTGAGTTCCTTGCGGCGCTCCTCCGACATCGGAGGCATCGGCACGCGAATCAAATCGCCCATGGAAGATGGGTTCAAGCCCAAATCGCTGTCGCGGATGGCTTTTTCGATCTTCGCACCCATGCCCTTTTCCCATGGCTGCACACTGACAGTACGTGAATCAAGGAGCGACACATTCGCCACCTGGCTGATCGGCAGCATGGAGCCGTAGTAGTCCACATGCACGGTGTCAAGAATGGCCGGACTCGCTCGACCGGTGCGAATTTTCGTCAGATTGTGCTTGAAAGACTCTATGGACTGATCCATTTTGGCTTCAGCGGTGTTCTTGATATCAACGATCGGCATTTTTTCCCCTCATAGAACGTTCAATATGACCATGGAAGCAGAACTCTGATGCTCAGGCGTAAACCAGCGTTCCTTCATCCTCGCCCATTACCACACGTTGAAGTGCACCATGTTTGAAGATCGAGAAGACCTTGACCGGCAATTTCTGGTCCCGGCACAAGGCAAATGCAGTTGCATCCATGATGCCAAGATTTTGCGATATCGCATCGTCAAAAGAGATCTTGCTATACCGAGTGGCGCTTGGGTCCTTCTTGGGATCAGCAGAATAGACGCCATCGACCTTGGTCGCTTTAAGGACGATTTGTGCACCGATCTCGGCGCCGCGCAAGGCGGCAGCAGTGTCAGTGGTGAAGAACGGATTGCCGGTGCCGGCGGCAAAAATCACCACCTTGCCCTCTTCGAGGTACTGCAGGGCCTTTGGCCGGACATACGGCTCCACCACCTGCTCAATCGCAATGGCTGACATCACCCGTGCCGTCAGGCCGGCCTTGTTCATGGTGTCACCAAGCGCCAGTGAATTCATGACCGTGGCCAACATTCCCATGTAGTCTGCGGTGGCACGGTCCATGCCCACAGAACCGCCCGCAACCCCCCGAAAAATGTTTCCACCACCTATCACTACCGCCACCTCGACACCGAGGCGGGTGACAGACACAACCTCATCCACCATTCGAACAATGGTGTCACGGTTGATACCAAACTGGTCATCCCCCATCAGTGCCTCACCTGACAATTTCAACAAAATACGCTTGTAGGCGGGCACTGGGGTTGTCATCTGATGCTCCTGATGCGATTGGTTGGAATGAAGTGAGCAGGCGACAAAATCTCAGGCCGTCTGTTGGGCCGCGGCAACCTGTGCGGCCACTTCCGCCGCAAAGTCGTCCACCTTCTTTTCAATGCCTTCACCCACCACATACAGCGCGAAGCCCTTGACGGTGGTACCAGCGACCTTGAGCATCTGTTCAACAGTCTGCTTGTCGTTCTTGACGAATGTCTGGTTGAACAAGGAAACTTCCTTCAGGTACTTCTGCACACCCCCTTCAATGCGCTTGGCAACAATTTCAGCAGACTGCACTGGTTTGCCTGCC
>CAISLL010000191.1 GCA_903886165.1 uncultured beta proteobacterium
GCAGCCAGCCATTGCCCACGCCACGGTCGTCAAAGACACCTATTTCCAGGTTGCGCTGCAAAGCCAGGTGCTGCAAGCCGTCGTCACTGACGATCAACTGGGTCTGCGGGTGGGCCGCCAGCAGGGCGCGGGCGGCGTCGACGCGGCGCTCGGCCACAAATACTGGCGCGTTAGTGCGGCGCTGGATCAGGCTCGGCTCGTCACCCACCTCGGATGCGAGGGTCTGCGCAGTCACTTCCTGGCAGCCCCGGCTGCGCCGCCCGTAGCCGCGCGAGATCACACCCACTGCCAGCCCTCGGGCCTGCCAGTGTTCCACCAGTGCAATCACCACCGGGGTTTTGCCGACCCCACCGACCACCACATTACCCACCACCACAAGTGGCACGGCCACAGATTCAGAATGCAGCCAGCCGAAACGGTACAGCGCCTGGCGTGTGCGTACCACGAGTCCATACAGCAATGACGCCGGCCAAAGGATCCAGGCCAGCGCGCCGCGCCGCGACCAAGCGTGTCGCAGGGTGTCTTGCCAGGCGTGTTTGCGTGGCGCCGTCATCGGGTCAGGGCGACCCGCTTTGAGTCTGCTGGGTGGCAAAGGTAATTTGTGTCATGCCGGCACGTCTGGCCGCTTCCATCACGGTGATCACGGCCTGATGTTTCGCGGTGGCATCGGCGTTGATGATCACCACCGAGTCCTTGCCTGCCTTGGCGCCACTCTCCAGGGCGCTGACCAGTTCCGCCAGGCTGCGCCCGGACACAGCCAGTTTGTTGACGCTGTAATCGCCCTCGCTGCTGACCGACACCAGCACCTCTTTCGGGTAGTCACGCTGGGCATCCACATCAGCGGTGGGCAGCTTGATCTGCATTTCGGTGAATTTGCTGTAGGTGGTGGAGAGCATCAGAAAGATCAGAATCACCAGCAGCACGTCAATGAACGGGATCAGGTTAATCTCGGGCTCTTCCTTTTTGCGTGGACGAAAGTTCATTGCGTGTGGCCTATCTGCGCAGTGAGTTGAGATGGCGCGCAAGACGCTCGGCCGACAATTCCAACGTGAGCAAATATTCATCGACCCGGCCGCGGAAGTAGCGCCAGAAAATCAGCGACGGAATTGCCACGATCAGGCCAAACGCCGTGTTGTACAGCGCCACTGAAATGCCATGCGCCAGCTGCGCTGGGTTGCCGCCGGTGGCGCTGCCTGCGGGTTGCGAGCCAAAAATCTCGATCATGCCCACCACGGTGCCAAACAGACCCATAAGCGGCGCTGCGGAGGCGATGGTTGCCAGCGCGTTCAGGTACCGTTCAAGACGGTGCGCCACCAGCCGCCCAGTGATCTCCATGCTGGCGTGCAACTCTTCCTCGCTGCAGCGCGGGTTGACGTTCAGGGCGCGCAAGCCACTTGCCAGCACCTCGCCCAGGGCAGAGTTCTTTTCCAGCTGGCTCACCACGTCGGGGCCGGGCATGCCGTTGCGGGTGACAGTCATCACCTCGTCAAGCAGTTTTGGGGGCGCGACCTTGATGGTTTTGAGGCTGACAAAGCGCTCGATGATCAGCGCCAGGGCCAGGACCGAGCCGGCAATCAGGGGCCAGATCGGCCAGCCAGCGGCTTGTATGATGGAAAACAAATTAGGACTCCACTCAGGATGAAAAAGCTGCGTGATTATGGCGCAGCGTTGCGGCGGTGGGGTCTGTGGTCTTGGGTCGATTAAATCATGCCAAACTACCCACATGTTGTGTGGATAACTTTGTGGAGAAGTACCTGCAGAAACGGCTCCAATGCCCATTTGACGCCGGTCGTGACACTTTGATGACTATTTAGGCAGAAGAAAAACTCAATTAAATCAATGATCTTTTACGAAAAATCGATTACAGGCGCTATTTTTTTTACGCCACCGTTGCACACCAAAATTTGTGGATTAGTGAGCGTGCGTGGCTTGTCTGGCGGGGCTTTGGCAGGGGTCGGGAGTGTCTGACCCAGTGGATGCCAGGCCAGCGGGACGCGTCTGGCAGGTCGGCGCCTTGTGCCGTGCCATTGCGGACGCGTTGCAGGCGCGCTTCAACCCGGTCAGCGTGCGTGGCGAGCTCACTGGCTTTTCGCGTGCGGCCAGTGGGCACTGTTATTTTTCGCTGAAAGACGAATCCGGCCAGCTGCGATGCGCCATGTTCAAGCGCGCGGTCACAAGCCTGGATTTCTCGCCGCGAGACGGCGAGTTGGTGGAGGTGTCAGGCCGACTGGGTGTCTACGAGCCGCGTGGTGACCTGCAACTGATCGTCGAGCGCATGGTGCGGGCCGGACAAGGTAACCTGTTTGAGCAGTTCCTCAAGCTCAAGGCCAAGCTGGAGGCGCTTGGCCTGTTTGACGTGGCGCGCAAGCGGCCCCTGCCGGCCATGCCCCGCGCCATCGGGCTGGTGACTTCACTGGGTGCGGCGGCCCTGCATGACGTGGTGACGGCCCTGCAACGGCGGGTGCCACACATTCCGGTGGTGCTGGTGCCGGCTTCGGTGCAAGGTGCCAATGCCCCCGCAGAGTTGAATGATTCGCTCTTAAAGTTATATCTACTCACGCAATCAGAATCAGGGCTAAAGGCTGACTTTTCATATAAACAAGGCAAAACGCCAAAACCCGTGGTCGATGTGATTTTGCTGGTGCGTGGCGGGGGTGCCATGGAAGACTTGTGGGCTTTCAATGACGAGGCGCTGGCCCACACCATCGCCAGCAGCCCGGTGCCGGTGGTGTGTGGGGTCGGGCATGAAACTGACTTCACCATCGCCGATTTTGTGGCCGACCTGCGTGCACCGACACCCACCGCTGCGGCTGAACTGGTGGCGCAACCGCGTGACGCCTGGCTTGAAGCGCTGGCACATGCCCAGCGCCGCCTGCAAGACGCGTTGATGCGGCAACTGGACCGCCAGAGCCAGCGCCTGGACAATGCCTCGGTGCGGCTTGGCCGTCCCTCGAGTCGTGTCGCGGTGCAGCAACTCCGGTTGGCAGCCAGCGGGCAAAAATTGCAGGCCGGTCTGCGCCATGCAGTGGCGCGCCGGCAACAGCATCTGGACCATCTGGCCCAGCAACTGCACCCGGCCTTGCAGCGCGGCCTGGCCAGCCAAAGCCAGCGTTTGGCGCGTGCCACCCTCAGGTTGGAGTTGCTGGATCCACACCTGGTGCTACAGCGCGGCTACGCATGGCTTAGCGACGAGCACGGGCAAACGGTCAGCACCTGTCAACAAACCTATGTCGGGCAGGTCATCACCGCTACCCTTGTGGACGGCGCGGTTGATTTGACCGTAGTGAACCCAGCACGCTGAATGTTTTTACAATTTCACTTTTAACAACACATCACCGAGGACCTCATGGAACACACTTTGCCCGCCCTGCCTTTTGCGATGGATGCCCTGGCACCCCACTATTCCAAGGAAACACTGGAGTACCACTACGGCAAGCACCACAACGCCTATGTGGTTAACTTGAACAACCTGCAAAAGGGCACCGAGTTTGAGTCCATGGACCTCGAGTCCATCGTCAAAAAATCCAGCGGCGGTGTATACAACAACTCTGCCCAGATTTGGAACCACACTTTTTTCTGGAACTGCATGACTCCGAACGGCGGCGGCGCACCGACCGGTGCACTGGCGGCCGCTATTGATGCCAAATGGGGCTCATACGCAGCCTTCAAGGAAGCGTTCGTCAAGTCTGCTGTGGGCAACTTTGGCTCGGGCTGGACCTGGCTGGTGAAAAAGGCCGACGGCACGGTGGACATTGTCAACATGGGCGCCGCTGGCACACCCTTGACCACCGCTGACAAAGCCTTGCTGACGGTGGACGTGTGGGAACACGCCTACTACATTGATTACCGAAACCTGCGCCAGAAATTCGTTGAGACCTTTCTGGGTAACCTGGTGAACTGGCGTTTTGCTGAAGCCAACTTTGCTTGAAGTGGGAGTGCACTGACATAAAAAGTCACTCTCGGGTGGTTTTTTATGATTTTTCAGTCATTTAGACCTTATAAATTAAGGGCAGGCAGCTACACAAGTTATAGTGTTTTCAGGTCACTGGTCTGGGTTCACTGAACTGTGAAGGGTTGCCCGCGTAGCTTGGTGCCGGCTTTGATGCCTTTTTGGGCAAACCAGCCCTGGTTCATTTCCAGCACATAACGCACCGGCTTTTCCGAGCAATGTGAATCGGTTGTTTGGGGCTTCATGTCGGCCAGGTTGACAATGGTGCCGTCATCGGCCACAAAGGCTGCGGTGAGTGGCAGGAGGGTGTTTTTCATCCAGAAACATTGCTGGCTGGGGTAGTCAAACACAAACAACATGCCTTCGGCCTGCGGCATTTGTCGGCGAAACATGAGGCCGGTCGAGCGTTGATCGGGGGTTGCAGCCACCTGGGTATCTATCAGGTACATGCCAGCCGTGATCTTGATGCGCGGCAGGTTCATTTGCGGTGCATCCTGCGCGTGACCCGGGTTACACCAGACGACGAGTGTGATGAGTGCAGCGGTAAGAGTTTTCATGGCTTGATTTTGATGCATTCAGGCCAACCGTTGAAAACGAGGGCGAAAAAAAGCCCGCCTAAGCGGGCCTTCTCAACCATGCCAAAAGGCAAGATTATTTGGCGGCAGATGCCTTGTCAGCAGCCTTTTTGGCTGCTTTCTTGGCAGCTGCAGATGCTTTGTCAGCAGCAGGCATAGCCTTTGCTGGAGCAGCCTTTGCTTCTGCTTTGGCTTCAACTTTGGCAGCAGCAGGAGCGGAGGCAGCAGCGAAGACGCCAGCAGCGAAAAGACCAGAAACCAGCGCAACGAGAATTTTGTTCATTTAAAAATTTCCTGAGATAACGTTATTACAAAAAACCTTCAAATACGTTGAAGGTGGAGCTACAACGCGTCGGTCTGTGCGCTGGTTGACATAGTTTGCAAATTTATTCGGAATAGAATAAAAATCAAGGGCAAGCCCCGGGTCGGCCGTTGCCAAAAGCGGTCAGTTCATCACACGATCTTTGATCAACCATAAGGAGACTCATGTCCATGTACCAACACATCAAGGTGCCCTCTGAAGGCCAAAAAATCACCGTCAACGCAGACTATTCATTGAACGTGCCGGATCAGCCCGTCATTCCGTTCATTGAAGGTGATGGCACCGGTTTTGACATCACCCCGGTGATGATGAAAGTCGTGGACGCCGCGGTGGCCAAGGCCTATGGGGGCAAGAAAAAAATTCACTGGATGGAAGTTTATGCCGGCGAAAAATCCACCAAGATTTATGGCCCTGACGTCTGGCTGCCTGAAGAGACACTGGCTGCATTGCGCGAGTATGTGGTGTCGATCAAAGGCCCGCTGACCACGCCTGTGGGTGGTGGCATCCGGTCGCTGAACGTGGCGCTGCGCCAGGAGCTTGATCTGTATGTGTGCCTGCGCCCGATCCAGTATTTTGAGGGCGTGCCCAGCCCCGTGAAGGAGCCGCACAAGACCAATATGGTAATCTTCCGCGAAAACTCGGAAGATATCTATGCCGGTATTGAATTCGAGGCAGAGTCGGCCAAGGCCAAAAAACTCATCAAGTTTCTGCAGGATGAGATGGGTGTCACCAAGATCCGTTTTCCCAACACCTCCGGCATCGGCGTCAAGCCGGTATCGCGTGAAGGCACCGAGCGCCTGGTGCGCAAGGCGATTCAGTACGCCATCGACAACGACAAGCCCAGTGTCACCATCGTGCACAAGGGCAACATCATGAAGTTCACCGAAGGTGGCTTCCGCGACTGGGCGTATGGCCTGGCGCAAAAAGAGTTTGGCGCCGAACTGATTGATGGCGGCCCATGGTGCAAATTCAAGAACCCCAAGACGGGCAAGGACATCGTCATCAAGGACAGTATTGCCGATGCTTTCCTGCAGCAGATCTTGCTGCGCCCGGCCGAATACAGCGTGATTGCCACCCTGAACCTGAATGGTGACTACGTGTCCGACGCCTTGGCTGCTCAGGTGGGCGGCATCGGCATTGCGCCCGGTGCCAACCTGTCGGACTCGGTGGCATGTTTTGAAGCCACCCACGGCACTGCGCCCAAGTACGCCGGAAAAGACTATGTGAACCCTGGCTCTGAAATCCTGTCGGCTGAAATGATGCTGCGCCACATGGGCTGGCTGGAAGCGGCAGATGCCATCATCAAATCCATGGAACGCTCCATCGCCAGCAAGAAAGTCACCTATGACTTTGCACGCCTTATGGATGGTGCCACCCAGGTGAGCTGCTCAGGGTTCGGCCAGGTGATGATTGACCAAATGTGATAGCGAACAAGGGTCACCAAGGATGACCAAAGATAACCCCTAAGTTGTTGATTCACTTAGGGGTTTTTTATCATCTACAGACAAGGACAGACAAGGACAGCCAAACCATTTGGAGCCATGAAAGTGCATAATTCTGGCTCCATGGCTCCACACACTGGGTTCATGGCTCCATCATGGCTCCATTACCTCGTGCACTGAACTACACACTGACGGATCGAAAGATCGCCGCTGCCAAAGCAACAGACAAGCCTTACCCACTGGCAGACGGCGGTGGGCTATACGTGGACATCATGCCGGGTGGCTCCAAAGTCTGGCGCTACTCTTACCGGGCAGACGGCAAGCGCACCAAAGCCACCATTGGCCCATATCCCTTGATCACCATCAAGGAAGCCCGCGACAAGCACGAAGGTCTGCGCAGACAGCTTCTTGACGGCATCAACCCGGCACGGCAAAAACAGATTGACAAGATCGATGCCGCTGCAGCCGTTGAGCAGGCGCAAACCTTCAAAGACTTCGCCCAAATCTGGCTGGCTGAGCAACAGACCACCATCACGGCCCGCAGCCGCAAGCAGACAACCGCCTGGCTGATAAATGACATTTACCCAGCGCTGGGTGCATTACCCCTGGGCAAGGTGCATGCAGCCGATGTGCGTGACCTGCTGGAGGCCATGCGCAACACGCCGGTGAAGGCCGGTGGCGTGCGCTCCATTGTTGAGCGCATCTACAAATACGCAGCACTCAAGCTGCTGGTGACCTACAACCCAGCCACGCCCATGAAAGGGCTGATACTCAAGCCCAAGGCCACCAGTTACCGCCCGCTGTCAGTGGCTGAGATTGGGCCGTTTGTGGAGGCGGTGCGCACCTGTAACGCCCACCTTGGCACACGAATTGCGGTCGAGTTTTTGATGCTGACCGCAGTCCGTAAAGACAATGTGTGTAAGGCACGCTGGGCACACATTGACGAAAAAAGCCGCACCTGGACGATACCAGGCCGCACCGTGGGCGGTAACGGTTTTATGAAAATGCCCGAAGCCCACACCGTCTATTTGTCCGACCAGGCCCTGGCGCTGTTGGAACGGGCGCGGGAGTTGTCCGCGACATCAGAGTGGGTTTTTCCGTCAGTGTTTTCGCGGTCAACGCCAATGGCTGAGTGCTCTATCAACCATCTGTTGTCACGCTTGA
>CAISLL010000192.1 GCA_903886165.1 uncultured beta proteobacterium
GTGAAGGCGGCCTCGGGTTGGGTCTGAGCTTGTGCGAAACACTCGCCACCGGTATGGGTGGCACCCTCAGTGCGAAGAACCTCGCGCCCATCGGAGCAGAGTTCTGTCTGACCCTGCCTCTGGCTCAAACCGCTGCCACCTCATGAACATGCCGCTTTCCCCCCTGATTCACCTGATTGACGACGATGACGCCGTGCGCACCAGCCTGGCCCTGCTGATTGGCACGGTCGGGCTGCGTGTGCGGACTTGGGCTGACCCGCAGACGTTTTTGGCGGAGTTTGACCGGCAGTCGATCGGTGTCATCGTGCTCGATGTGCGAATGCCCGGCACCAGTGGGCTCACCGTGCTGGACCTGTTGAAATCCCAGGGGGCGGACCAACCGGTGGTCATGCTCACTGGCCATGGCAATGTGGACCTGTGCCGGCGCGCGTTCAAGTCAGGGGCCGCAGAGTTTCTGGAAAAACCGGTGAATGACGAATTGCTGCTTGAGACCCTTCAAAATGGTGTCCGCCAGCATGTGCAATCGCGCCAACGGTGCCAAGTAGACCGGCAGACTCGCGCGCGTTATGCACAACTCTCAGAGCGCGAGCGCGAGGTGCTGGGCCTGATCGTCGCCGGGCTCACTAACAAGGAAATGGGTCGGGTGTTGTCGGTGTCTCCTCGCACTGTCGAAACGCACCGCGCCAACCTGTTTGATAAGTTGGAGACAGAGTCGCTGGCGCAGTTGATTCGCCAGTACGCCGCGTTGGTGGATGAACAGGCCAGTCCGTAGTTATACGCAGGTCCAAGCGCGTCCGTACGGATGGGCAAAGTGATGGATGGGTTTTACAGTTGCGTCACGGTTGAATGAACCGTTTTGCCAACCCACTCACTGGAGACCCCCCATGATCAAACTGCACCACACCTCTGTCCTCGTTCTTGCACTGGTGTCCTTCGCCGCCAGCGCCCAGGCCGTGCGCACCGAGAAAAACATGTCGCTGGAACTGGCCAACAAAATTGCCGCCGCTACCGTGGCTGCCTGCAGTGCTGACAAGTTCAATGTCACCGCCACCGTGGTGGACCGCGCCGGTAGTGTGCGCGCCGTCCACCGTGCTGACAACGCCGGTCCACACACGCTGGCTGCCAGTCAGGCCAAGGCATTTACCTCGGCGTCGGCCAAAAACACCACACTGGCCATGATGGAAAACGCACAGAAAAACCCGGCGGCTGCCAATGTGGCGCAGATCCCCGGCTTCCTTCTGCTGGGCGGTGGCGTGCCGGTGAAGGCAGGTGATGAAGTGATTGGAGCGGTTGGCGTCGGTGGTGCACCTGGTGGTCACCTGGATGAAAAATGCGCGATGGCCGGCATTGCCACGGTTCAGGACATGCTGAAGTAAATCCATTTCCAAGCCATCCCTGCGCCACGCCTTTCCCGTGCCTTCGCCAAGGAATTTTATGCAAGCCCGAACTTGTCTTACTTTGTGGCCTGGCGCCTTGTCCCGTGGGACGTGGTGCCTGGTTTTTGCCCTGGCCGGATGGCCGGGTGCACCCGCCGTGGCGCAGGTGGCACCCAGTGCCACCGAGGTCGCCCGCTACACCGGCCTGCATGCGGCGGCACACAAGGGGGATTTGCCGCAACTCAAAAAACTGCTGGCATCGGGTGCGGACCTGAATGCACGTGACCCGTTTGGCCGCACGGCGTTACACATTGCCACCTTTGCCCGGCAGCGCGAGGTGATACGTCTGCTGGCCCAGGCTGGCGCTGACCTGCAGCTGCTAGAAAACGACCGTTATGACGCCGTCACCATCGCTGCCGTGGCGGACGACGAAGCCACCTTGAGGGTCTTGCTGGCAATCGGGGCCAGTGCCCGGCTGACCACCAGTCGTTATGACGGCACGGCGCTGATTGCCGCCGCACATCTGGGGCACGACGGCGTCGTCAAACAACTGATTGCGGCCAAGGCGCCGCTGGACCATGTCAACAACCTGCATTGGACAGCCATGATCGAGGCTGTGGTGCTGGGTGACGGCGGGTCGCGCCACCAAGAGGTGCTGCGGGCCTTGCTTGCAGCTGGTGCCAACACCCAACTGGCAGACAGGGAAGGCAACACGCCATTGGCCCTTGCCCGCACCAGAAACTACACCGTCATGGTGCGCATGCTGGAGCAGGCTGGCGCGAAGTAGGCCAGTGCGGTGGCACGTCCATTTTCAGATCGATGCGACATTAGGCGCGAAGCCGTAGACAGTGCTTCAGCACAGCAAGGCGAAGCAACAACATGTCGGATTGATATGGAAATGGAATCAGGCTTTCAGGAAGCTGGTCAAGGCGGCCAGCAATTCCTCAGGTGTCTCGTTCATCTGCTGGTGCCCACCGGGCAGGTAAACCACCTGGGCATTTTTGGCCCCATTGATCAGGCCCTGGGCGGCCTTGGGTGGTGTCATCTGGTCGGTCTGTCCCAGCACGAACAACACCGGGCAGGTGACCTGGGTGATGGCTTGCAGGCCGTTGTCATAACTGTCACACGCCTTGAAGCCGGTGTAGAACACATTGACCTTGGTGTTGTTGGCCAGCACCCGGCGCCCCAGTGCCATGGATGCACCGTAGACCCAGGTGCCTGGCCCCAGTGCCGAGGGTGGGGGGCTGAGTGTGGCGCGTGAAAACACGTTGACCATTTCGAGCGCTTTCATCGGCGCGCTAACCGAGGCCTCCAGCAGAGCAGGCGACACACGCATCGGAAAAGCTGTCCCCACCAGCACCAGCTGGCGGATGCGCGCGGGTGCGCGGCTGGCGGCTTCCAAGGCAATGAGAGAGCCAAAACTGTGGCCGACTAGAGCCGCCTTTTTAAGCCCCGCTGCATCCATTAAGGCCAGCA
>CAISLL010000193.1 GCA_903886165.1 uncultured beta proteobacterium
GGGTTTGTCACCCATCATGGTGGACAAAATTTTTGAAGTGGTGCGTGATGTGTACGCGCAGGGCGTGACGATCCTGCTGGTTGAACAAAACGCCAGCCGCGCGCTGGCCATTGCCGACCGCGGCTATGTGATGGATTCAGGCCTCATCACCATGACCGGTGACGCCAAGACCATGCTGAGCGATCCCAAGGTACGGGCTGCATATCTGGGTGAATGATCCATAAAAAACTATGCTCTAGCCCTTATTAAAATTGAGCTGGGAGCTATTTTTTATGGAGCGCTGGACCTGTTGCGAATCGTATGCAATAAGGGCATGTGTGGTCCTGGCAGAAATTTTTTTCTGCAAATTTGTTGACATTGCTCAAGGTCTGCGGGTGTTTCGTGCGGCACAGTCGTGCCCATGTTTTCTACCTACACCATTGACCCAAACGCAGAACTAAAAACTATGGCGCGTGGACGGCTGTTGCTGCGACGCGGCATCTGCGCCCCAACGGTGAATTACATCGAAACAGGTCGTGTGGCACTGGGCGTGCTGGAGGATGACATCCTGGAGCATCAAATTGGTGTGCTGGAGGGGCCTTGCTGGCTGGATGCCAGTTCGATCGTATTGAACTTGCCACACCTTGTGGACGCCGTGGCCGACTCACCAGTGCAGTTGCGTGAGGTCAGTGTGGCGGACTTCCGCAAGGGCATTGCCGATCTGCCTGAACTGGCGCAGCTGGTGCTGACCGATGTCGCGATGGCGCACCGGGGGCAGACCGAGTTTGTGGTAAGTCGCCTTGCCAAGGATGCCGAGGCGCGGTGTGCGGAGTGGTTGTTGAGTCATGCCTATCCCGCCGACACCGGCGTCATGGCGGTCGAATTGAACCAGCGCAAACGCAGCATTGCCACTCAACTGGGCATTGCTCCCGAGACCTTTTCGCGCGTGCTGCGCCACCTGCGCGAGCAAAGCCTGATCAGCGGCTCCGGCCGCGTGTTGAATCTGGTGGACCCAACTGCCCTGCGTTCATTGGCCGGGGTTTGAGGCGTCGCCTTATTTTTTTTTCACCGCCCACAAAACGCGTTCTGCGGTGGCGGGCGCATCCAGACGAACCGTTTGACCGTCGTTGCGGGCATTGGCAACCGCATCACGCAAGGCCTCAAACACACTGATGGCCAGCATGAAAGGCGGCTCGCCCACCGCTTTTGAGCCAAACACGTTGTCTTCGGTGTTCGGTTCTGGCCACAACTCCACCTTGAAATCGGCCGGCACGTCTCCTGCCGTGGGGATTTTGTAGGTGCTCGGGGCGTGTGTCGCAAGCGCGCCCTGGGCGTTCCAAACCAGCTCCTCGGTGGTGAGCCAGCCCATGCCTTGAACAAATCCGCCTTCAATCTGCCCGATGTCCAGAGCCGGATTGATGGAGTGGCCGACGTCATGCAGTATGTTGACCCTGAGCACCCGGCTCTCTCCGGTGAGGGTGTCGATGGCAACTTCGGTACACGCGGCGCCATAGGCAAAGTAGTAAAACGGTCGCCCGGTGAGGGTGGTCTTGTCGTAGTGGATTTTGGGTGTGCGGTAAAAGCCGTCACTCCAGAGCTGGATGCGGTTGGCATAGGCCAGTGCCACCACGGACTCGAAAGTACGCGCTGTTTTTGGGGTGATGACCTGTCCACCGGCAAACTGCACCGCGCCGGCGCCGACACCGTCAAGCCCGCCCACAAACGCGGCCAGGTTGTCACGCACATGGCGCGCGGCAAACTGGGCGGCGCGGCCGTTCAGGTCGGTGCCCGCTGACGCTGCGGTGGCGGAGGCATTGGGAATCTTGCTGGTGTCGCTGGCGCTGGCAAGCACCCGGTGCAGGGGCACACCCAATTCATCCGCAACGATTTGCGCTACTTTCGTGTGCAGGCCTTGCCCCATTTCGGTGCCGCCATGGTTCACCATGACACTGCCGTCCAGGTACACATGCACCAAGGCGCCTGCCTGGTTGAACAGGGTGGCGGTGAAGCTGATGCCAAATTTGACCGGCGTGATGGCGATACCGCGTTTGATCACTGGCTGACTGATATTCCAGGCAGAAATGGCTCCCCTTCGTTGTTGGTATTGCGAAGAATGCTCTAGTTGTGAGAGCAATGGCTGCAGGATGTTGCCTTCCACCTCCATGCCGTAGTGGGTGGTGTCACGCTTGGCGCCGTTGCCACTGGCTTCATTGCTGTACAAGTTACGTCCCCGCACCGCGAGCGGGTCTAGCCCCAGGTGTCTGGCGATGTCGCCCAAAATGACTTCGGTGATGACCATGCCTTGCGGCCCGCCAAAACCCCGAAACGCGGTGTGGCTCTGGGTGTTGAGCTTGCAGCGGTAAGAGGTGATGTCTACATCTTCCAGGAAATACGCATTGTCGGCATGAAAGATCGCGCGGTCGGCCACCGGGCCGGACAAATCGGCGCTGAAGCCGCAGTTGACCAACATCTGCAGTTGCAGGCCGCACAACCGGCCGCTGTCATCAAAACCCACGGTGTAGTCGTAGCTGAAGGGGTGGCGTTTGCCGGTGACCATGAAGTCGTCATCCCGGTCCAGCCGGAGTTTCACGGGCTTTTTGAGCTTGTGCGCTGCCACCGCGGCCCACACCGCCAGATGCCCCGCCTGGGTTTCCTTGCCGCCAAAACCACCGCCCATGCGCCGGCATTCGACCCGCACCGCGTGGTTGTCCACCCCCAAGGCATGCGCCACCCAGTGCTGCACCTCACCGGGGTGTTGCGTGCTGCTGTGAATCAGCCACTGGTTTTGTTCTTGCGGCAGTGCGTAGGCCACCTGGCCTTCCAGGTAAAAGTGTTCCTGGCCACCCACTTCCAGCGTGCCTTGCAGGGTGTGCGGCGCGCGCGCCAGGGCCTGCGCCGCATTGCCACGGCGCACTGTTACGGGCGGGAGTACAAAACTTTGTGCTTTCAGGGCAGAGCGCACGTCCAGCACGGCGGGCAAGGGCTCGACGTCAGGCTGCACATTGCGTGCGGCCTGGCGGGCCAGCGCCATGCTGTCAGCCACAACCACACCAATCACCTGTCCGACAAACTGCACCGTGTCTTGTGCAAAC
>CAISLL010000194.1 GCA_903886165.1 uncultured beta proteobacterium
CTCGGGCTGGGCCCCCAGGGTCATGAGCGTGACCAGTTCACGTTTGTCCACGTAAACCGTCAGCGCGCGCTCGGCCGGTATCGACACAGTGTCAGTGTCGCCATACTCGTTGACAACGGACACCTCGCGCGTCAGCGGCGCACGAGCCTCGGTAAGACGCGGCAACAAGGTCAGGGTTTTTGGGCTGGTGCAAGTGCCGAGGCCGCAGGCACGGCTGCCACCGGTGCAACCCCCGACGCAGCAGCCACGGGCGCTGCCACGGCCGGGGTGTAGACAAACGGCCCTGGGTCAACGCAGGCGCCCGGCGCGGGTGCTGGCGCCGATGCCCCTTTGGCTGGCGCCTTTGCCTCTTTGGGGGCTGGCACCTTCTTGTAATGCGCAACCACCTTGTCTTGCGACAGGCAGAGCTTGTAGCCATCGACCTTGCCAGCCCAGGCCGTCTTGGCGGCCGCCTCGGCGGCCTTGGCCTTGGCTTCGTCAGACGGCGCAGGCAACTTCGCGGAAGCCAGCGAACTCATCACAGCCAGAACAGCTGTCACACACAAAGTTTTCATCATTTTGTTCATTTAAGTGTCTCCAACCGTCTCAGGCCTGGACCGGATTGCCACCCAGGGCGGAAGGTGCGGGGGCTGCCCCGCGCTGTGCAGGAATCTTGCCGGCCTTGACATCGTCGTACCAGAGTTCGTGGTGCTCTTTGGCCCAACCCTCGGTCACGTAACCAGTTTTCATGCCTTCAAGCGCTCCACGGGTACCGATGGTCCCCATGTAGATATGGCCAATCAAAATCGCTGCCATCCAGAACGCCATGACAGAGTGGACCATGCTGGCAATCTGCATGTCGCTGCGCAAGACCCCAAAACCGGGCACTAGGCGGTCAAGCACCAGCCCGGAAATGACCACCACAAGCCCGGGCACGGTCACGGCCCACCAGAACACGCCTTTTTCAGCCGCGTTAAATCGGTGAGACGGCACCTGCTTGTCGCCCAGCATGCCACCAAGCTTTTTCAGCCAATTGAAGTCTGCAGCGTTGGCAATGTTGTCTTTGACAAAAGTGGCGATCACGATCAGCAACGATACAGCAAACAGCGGACCGATGAAGTTGTGCACATTTTTGAGTGCATAAGTCAACCAGCCAAACAAGGTGGTACCTATCACCGGAAGCAAAAAGAATTTGCCAAACGCCATGACCAGGCCGGACACTGCCAACGCCACAAAAGCAAAGGCATTGGCCCAGTGAGCGGCACGCTCAAACGGGGTGAAACGTTCCATTTTCTTGTCGGCGGGGTGATCATGCCCGAGAGGCCCTTTGGTGAAAAACATGGTGGCCAGAGCCAGCAGAGAAATCAGGATCAGGGAACCACCGTAGGGGATCAGCCAGTTGTTGCGGGTCTGCCGCCATGCCTCGCCGGCATTGGTCAGGCGTGAGCCCGGATACTGCACAAACGGCTGTATCAACACACCCGCTTCGGGTGCCTCGGACTTTGGCAAGCTGCTGAAGCCTGCCACACCCGACCCCACCTGGCGCCACATGGGCGCATTGTTGCCAGGCTGGGACTTGGCGCGCTCGCCGTTGGTCTGGTTCGCGTAGCCAGGCAGTTCACTGGCATCAGGCTTGACATCCATGATGTTCTGGCCCTGGATACCTGGCATGGCTGCGGCCGTGGCCGGCGCGTTGGCGGCTGGCGTTGCTGCAGTTTGTGCCAGCGCAGCCCCGGCACCAAGCACCAACACACAGCAAATCAAAAAGGCGTTCTTCATCGGATGCCTCCTGTTCATTGCATGCGGGTGTAGTCGTTTTGACCGTACTGTTCCCTGGCCTTCAGCTGCGACTCCCAACTGGCCTTGTCGCCCTGCTTCCAACCCGGATTGACAAACGCCTTGCCCGTACCGGTGTAGGCGGCACTGTCACGCGTGCTGGTTTCAAGAGCCTGTGGCCTGTCACCGCATGCCGACAAACCGCTTGCCAGGACTGCTGCATAAATGATTTTTCTCATGACTTCGCTCCTTCAGGGGCTGCAACGCCGGGCTGGCCCGCTTGTTTGGATCCATAAGCCGTGCCCCAACCCCATACTTCAGCACCCTTGCCGCGGCGCAACACGCGGTTGCGGAAGATGTCGGCCACCACGTCGCCATCACCCGCAATCAGGGCTTTTGTCGCGCACATTTCGGCACATGCCGGCAACTTGCCTTCTGCCAGGCGATTGCGGCCATATTTCTCAAATTCAGCCTGGCTGCCATTGGCTTCCGGGCCACCCGCGCAAAACGTGCATTTGTCCATCTTGCCGCGCACGCCAAAGGTGCCTTGGGAAGGAAACTGCGGCGCGCCAAACGGGCAGGCATAAGAGCAATAGCCGCAGCCAATGCATACGTCCTTGTCATGCAACACCACACCTTCGTCGGTGCGATAGAAGCAGTTCACCGGACACACGGCCATGCAAGGTGCATCGCTGCAATGCATGCAGGCCACAGAGATAGATTTCTCACCTGGCACACCGTCGTTGAGGGTGACAACGCGGCGGCGGTTCACACCCCAGGGCACTTCGTGCTCATTCTTGCAGGCCGTGACGCAGCCATTGCATTCAATACAGCGCTCTGCATCACATACAAATTTCATTCGTGCCATGGTTATGCCCTCTCAATATTGCAAACGGTCGTCTTGGTTTCCTGCATCATGGTCACACTGTCATAACCATAAGTGGTGGCGGTGTTGATCGCCTCACCACGCACAACCGGCGCCGCACCTTTCGGGTAATGAGCGAGCATGTCCGCACCCTGCCAGCGCCCCGAGAAGTGGAACGGCATGAAGACGGTGTCCGGCCCCACACGTTCGGTCACCAGCGCCTGCACATTCAGACGCGCACCGGTGGGCGTTGACACCCAGGCACGCTCACCATTGCGAATACCCTTGTCAGCCGCCGCCTTCGGATTGATCTCGATGAACATCTCTTGCTGCAACTCGGCCAGCCACGGGTTCGAGCGGGTCTCTTCGCCACCACCTTCGTACTCGGTCAGACGGCCCGAAGTCATGATGAACGGGAACTTCTCGTGCACCTTGTCCGCAATGTTCTTGTCCTGCACCGTCTTGTACAGCGTGGGCAGACGCCAGAAGGCCTTTTTGTCGTCGTGCGTGGGGTACTTGGCCACCAGGTCGGGGCGAATGCCGTACAGCGGCTCGCGGTGTTTCGGAATGGCGTCAGGGAAGTTCCACACCACGGCGCGTGCCTTGGCGTTGCCGAACACATGGCAACCATGCACCTTGAGCACCACCCGCTGGATACCTCCCGACAAGTCAGTCTTCCAGTTCTTGCCTTCAGCAGCTTTTTGCTCTGCCTCGGTCAGGTCAGCCCACCAGCCGAGTTTCTTGAGCAACACATGGTCAAATTCCGGGTAGCCCGTGGTGATGTCCGCTCCCAGGGAATGGGAACCATCTTCGGCCAGCAGGTTGACGCCATCTTTTTCCACCCCAAAGTTGGCGCGGAAGTTGCCACCACCATCCATCACATGTTTGGAGGTGTCATACAGGTTGGGCGAGCCCGGGTGCTTGAGTTCGGGTGTGCCATAACAAGGCCACGGCAAACCAAAGTAATCGC
>CAISLL010000195.1 GCA_903886165.1 uncultured beta proteobacterium
AGGTGCGTACCGTGCCACCCTGCCGCAATCTTTGCTGCCAGCGTCAGCGCCCCCCAAATCACCCGCCCGAACCGCAACCACTGCGTCAGAACCCCAAGTTCGATGAGTGCCGCGCCAGGGAAACACGCTTTCGGCACCATGCGGCACAATCAATAAGCTATTTTATTGATATCTAATAGCCAATATTTTATAAGGCCTACAGGCGATTTTTAGACATATACCGCCACAATCGCCAACCCAACAAGGTGGCTAGGACAAGGGCGTACAGCGTTACCTCGGCAAAGTCGTTTTTTCCGGCGCGCATCCAGAAAAAATGCAGGATCGCCAGACCAGCCACCAGGTACACCGTCTTGTGCAAGATCTGCCATTTTTTTGCACCCAGCGCCTTGACGGCACGGTTGAATGAGGTGACGGCAAGGCAGGTCAGCAGTAGAAAAGCCGTGAACCCCACCAGTATGAACGGCCGCTTGGTGATATCCCTGGCCATGTCGGCCACACCAAAGGCCATGTCAAATCCGCTGTAGCTCAGCAGATGCAGCAACCCATAAAAGTACACAAACAAGCCCAGCATGCGGCGAAAGCGCGCCAGCGCAGGGATGCCCGCAAGCACCCTCAAAGGTGTCACAGCCAGCACCACACAGAGCATGCGCAACGTCCAGTCGCCGGTTGCGCGCACCAGGGCCTCGGCCGGGTTGGCACCCAACTGGTCAAACAGGGCAGCCCACACGAGATGCACGAACGGCAACAGGGCCAGAACGCACACCAGGGGCTTCGCCAGCGGGTGCAGGCAAAACTTGTTAAAACCTTGCAATCGCCCCAACGCCAGACCCATGGGGATCAGAAGAATTTTTTCAAGTCCATGCCGGCGTACAACTGGCCGACTTGCGCCTCGTAACCATTGAACATCAGGGTTTTGCGCTTCTTGGCAAACAGGCCGTCCTCACCAATGCGCCGCTCGGTGGCCTGACTCCAGCGCGGATGATCCACCTCGGGGTTCACGTTCGAGTAAAACCCATACTCGGAAGCGGCCGCCTTGTTCCAAGCGGTGGCGGGCTGCTTGTCAGTGAACCGGATTTTGACCAGGCTCTTGCCGCTTTTGAAGCCATATTTCCATGGCACCACCAGGCGCAAAGGTGCGCCGCTTTGTTTGGGCAGCACCTCGCCATACATGCCAAATGCCAGCAGCGTCAACGGGTGGATCGCCTCGTCCATGCGCAGGCCTTCCACATAAGGCCAGTCCAGCACCCTGGCACCGACCCCAGGCATGGTTTTGGGGTCAGCCAGTGACACAAACTCCACATACTTTGCGCTGCTCAAGGGTTCCACGCGTTTAATCAGCTCAGACAACGAGTAACCAACCCATGGAATCACCATCGACCAGCCCTCCACGCAACGCAGGCGATAAATGCGCTCCTCCTGCGGGCTCAACTTGAGCAGGTCTTCCAGTGTATAACGACCCGGCTTCCTGACCATGCCTTCGATCTCGACTGTCCACGGGCTGGTCTTTAGGGTGTGCGCGTATTTGGCGGGGTCGGCCTTGTCGGTGCCAAATTCATAAAAATTGTTGTAGCTGCTGGCGTGTTTGTACTCAGTCACCTTGTCCAGACTCAGGGTGCCGGCGACCAGGCTTTTGCTACGCGCCAACGCCGCCTGTTGGCCAGGAGGGGTCCAGTCTTGCGCAAACGCCTCTCGCGTTGCCCAGGAGGCCAATGCCACACCTGCGGCGCCCGTGGCCATCAGCCGCATCAGGTCACGGCGTGACTGATAGATGGCTGGCGGTGTGATGTCGCTCGGTACCGGATGAATAAAGCCTGATGAATGGGTCTGGATGATCATGTGCTGTCCTTTGTTGCGCTTGGTCGGCAAAGGATAGGTTTTCTTACACAATCCTGCCTTCACCAGGCGAATGACACCCAAAAAACCAGGAAATCGAACAAAAAAGAGCAGGTCGCTCAAGACAACCTGCTCTTTTGTGGGTGACCAATGTCACCCGTTGTTCAAACTTCGGACCGTGCCATCAATTCAGACCGGCAATGTAATCAGCCACCGCCTTGATTTCACGGTCATTGAGCTTGGCAGCGATTTGTGTCATCTGCAGGCTGTTGGTGCGTGTGCCGTCACGGAAACCGTTGAGTTGTGCCACCGCGTAATCCGCGTGCTGACCACTCAAACGCGGGTATTGAGCGGGAATGCCAGCGCCGTTCGGGCTGTGGCAACCCGCGCAGGCTGGAATTTGGCGGTCGGCAATGCCGCCGCGGTAGATTTTTTCACCCAGCAACACCAACTTCTTATCCTGGGCAGCACCAGGCGTGGCCTTCTTGCTGGCCAACCAGTAGGCAATGTTTTTCATGTCATCTTCGCTCAGGGCGGCCGCCATGCCCATCATGATCGGGTTGGCACGCTTGCCACCCTTGAACTCGGCCAGCTGTTTGACCAGGTAATCAGGGTGCTGCTGCGCCAGTTTCGGGTTCACCGGAATCATCGAGTTGCCATCAGGACCATGGCAGGCGGCGCAAATACCCATGTAACTTGCCTCACCTTTAGCCAGATCCGCCTTGACTGCCGGCACAGCTGCACCCTTGGCAGGAGCGACCGCTTCACTTGCAACACTTGAAAAAACAGCGGAGGCCAATACGGCAGCAACGGTGAACGTGGCAATCAGTTTCATAGTCGGAAAGATCAGTTGAAGTGGTGAAGAAATTCGCGCGATTCTACAATGCCGCGATTCAATAGCTTTCACCTCATGACAATCCAAACCAGCCAACCCACTTCAAGCGCATCCACCCACAGCGCGCAAGCCCACCAGACGGTGAGCCCTGTGGTGGCTTTGGGCTGGCTCCACACGGCCAAATTCCTCACCACCGCACCACAACTCCATTTTTTACCCCCGCTGCAAGTCCCCGAAATTGCCTTTGTGGGGCGCTCCAACGCCGGCAAGTCCACCTGCATCAACACCCTGACTCAGCAAAAGCAGCTGGCCTTTGCCTCCAAAAAACCCGGACGCACCCAGCACATCAACCTGTTTTCTTTGGGCAAACAGGGCGTAACCGACGCCGTCCTGGCCGATTTGCCGGGCTACGGCTACGCGGCAGTGCCCAAGGCCGACAAGATCCGCTGGCAGCAGGTCATGGCCAACTACCTGGTGACCCGGGAAAACCTGAAAGCCATCGTGCTGATGTGCGACCCGCGCCATGGTCTGACCGATCTTGATGAAGTGCTGCTCGATGTGGTGCGCCCGCGGGTGGAAGAAGGCCTGAAGTTCCTGGTGGTGTTGACCAAGGCCGACAAACTTACCCGCGCCGAACAAACCAAAGCGCGGTCCATCATGAAGCTGCAGGCTGGCGGGGGTGAAGTGCGCCTGTTCTCAGCCACCAAACGCCAGGGCATTGACGAGGTGGCGACACTCTTGTGGCAATGGGCCCACCCTGCATTGCCCGCGCAGGCCGTCACCGTCCCTCCTGAAACGCCCGAGGTTACTATCGAATAAATAGCTGTATCACCTTTATTTTAAAAGGGGCTAAAAGCTATTTTTATCAATAAACAGCGACCTCACCCGGTGGCCGGTCCTTGAAACGCTTGTGCACCCAGTAGTACTGGTCCGGCATGGCATTGATGTAGCTTTGCAGGCGCGTGTTCATCAACGCCGTGTCCGCCAGCAGGTCATCGGTCGGAAAGTCTGACCACGCCGGCAACACCTGCACCTCGTAACCTTTGGCAGTCATCCGCGTCAGCACCGGCACCACTTTGGCCCGCCCGAGCCGTGCAAAACGTGACAGCGAGGGCACCGTGGCCGCGCTAACGCCATAAAAAGGCACAAACAACGACTCATGCGGGCCAAAGTTCATGTCCGGCAGCAAGTAAAGCGGGTCTCCCTGGCGCAATGAGGCCACGATGGCCTTGACCCCGTCGATCCGGCCAAACAGGCGGCATGAACCAAAGCGCTGGCGACCCTGCAAAATCCAGGCATCTGAATGCCTGTTAGCCTGGTCGGTGTAAATCGTGCTGAAGTGCCGTGGCAGTTGTTGGGTCAGCGCCGTCCAGCCCGCATCCAGACCCACAAAATGCGGGGCAAACAGCACCACAGGTTCAGCACCCTTAAGCTCATCGACCGCGCCTGTGAGGGCCAGGCGCGAGCGCACCAACTCAGGGGCACCATGCCACAGCCAGCCCCGATCAAGCCAGGCCTGCGCAAACCGCACAAACACCTGCCGTGTCAAAGCCTGCGCCCGCGCAGCATCGAGTGCCGGAAAACACAGGCGCAAATTGGTCTGCACCACACGCCGGCGCGACCCCACCACCCAATACAACACCCGGCCAAGCAGCCAGCCCATGACACGCACCCAAGTCAGTGGCAGATGGGCCAGGGCAGACATCAAACAAAGGACAAATCGGGTTCCCATGGCAACTCACAGACCAAACAGCGTCACAGCGTGTCACGCGGCCGCTTGTAGCGCGCGTAACCCCATAAATATTGCGCAGGACATTGCCGCACCAGAGTTTCCATGGCTTGATTCACCGCGGTGACTGCCTCCGGCAGCATCTCAGGCAAGGCCTCGGTCAGGGGTTGCACATGAACCCGGTAGCCACGTCCCCAGCTTAAACGTTCGCCCCAGGCCAGCAACACAGTGGCGCCGGTTTGCTGCACCAACCGCACCGAAAGGGTCATGGTGTAGGCATCGCGGCCAAAAAATGGTGCCATGACCCCCATGCCCTGCGGTGGCACCTGGTCCGGCAACAAGCCCACCGACTCGCCTTTTTTCAACGCCTTGATCATTTGCTTGACACCCGAGAGTGTGGTCGGTGCTGTCTGCAAACCCGGCCGCTGGCGCGAGGCCTCCACCGCCTCACGCAACCACGCTTGACGTGGCGGACGAAACAGCACTGTCATGGGCTGGCCTGACTGCCCGAAACGCAGCGCGTAGGCCTGTGCCGTGACCTCGAAGCACCCCAGGTGCGGCGTGAAAAACACCACGCCCTTGCCCAGTGCCAGCGCCGCTTCTACATGGTCGACACCGTCCCAAGCCGTCGGCACGGGGCCACCCAACCACAAGCGCGGCAGCTCAGCCACCAGCTTACCGCCCTCACCCACCGCGCCCAGCCACTGCCGCCAGCACAAACCTGCTTGATGCGCATTGTCCAGAAAGCGCCTGTGGTACGTTGGCGAGGCCAAAAACACCAACCAGCCCATCACAAATCCTGCGCCATGCAGCAGCCACAGGGGCCAGGCCGACAACATTTTGAAAAGGGTGATCATGGGGTGAGATAAACTATCGGTGTCGCTGAGTTACAGAACTACTTGCAGGGCGACACACACAAAGGGCAGCCCCAACAGGTCGCCATTGTGCCTTGTCAAAGATTTGACAAATCTGCTAAAGCGTTCGCTGAAAGCCCCAAAAAAGCCCAAGCAACGCTAACCGGTTGTTTACTTTTCAAAGGAGCTTTTTCATGTCGAACGATTTTCTCTTTACCTCCGAATCCGTCTCGGAAGGTCACCCCGACAAGGTGGCAGACCAGATTTCCGATGCGATTCTGGACGCCATCTTCAAACAAGACCCCAAGTCAAGGGTTGCGGCTGAAACCCTGTGCAACACCGGGCTGGTGGTGTTGGCTGGTGAAATCACCACCAACGCCAACGTAGACTACATTCAGGTGGCGCGTGACACCATCAAGCGCATTGGTTACGACAACACCGAGTACGGCATTGACTACAAAGGTTGCGCCGTGCTGGTGGCCTATGACAAACAAAGCAACGACATCGCCCAGGGCGTGGACCACGCCAGTGACGACCACCTCAACACCGGTGCCGGTGACCAGGGCCTGATGTTCGGTTATGCATGCGATGAAACCCCCGAGCTGATGCCTGCGCCCATTTATTACGCACACCGTCTGGTGGAACGCCAGGCGCAGTTGCGCAAGGATGGCCGCCTGCCATTTTTGCGCCCGGACGCCAAGAGCCAGGTCACCATGCGTTATGTTGACGGCAAACCGCACAGCATCGACACCGTGGTGCTGTCCTCACAACACAGCCCCGAGATGAGCCTGGGCCACCGCATGACCGACGCGTTTTACGAAGCAGTGCGTGAGGAAATCATCAAACCCGTGCTGCCCAAGGAATGGCTCACCGCAGACACCAAGTACCTGATCAACCCGACCGGCCGGTTTGTGGTGGGTGGCCCGCAAGGCGACTGCGGCCTGACCGGGCGCAAGATCATTGTCGACACCTACGGCGGCGCCTGCCCGCACGGTGGTGGTGCCTTCAGCGGCAAAGACCCGACAAAGGTGGACCGCTCGGCTGCCTACGCGGCGCGTTACGTCGCCAAGAACATCGTGGCTGCCGGTCTGGCGCGCCAGTGCCAAATTCAGGTGGCATATGCCATTGGCGTGGCCAAACCCATGAACGTGACGGTCTACACCGAAGGCACGGGCGTGATTCCGGACGATGAAATCGCCGCTCTGGTCAACCGCCACTTCGACCTGCGCCCGCGCGGCATCATCCAGATGCTGGATTTGTTGCGCCCAATTTACGAGAAGACCGCCGCCTACGGACACTTTGGCCGGGAAGAACCCGAGTTCACCTGGGAGCGCACTGACAAGGCGCAAGAGTTGCGGGCAGCAGTAGGCAAATAAGCTGGGCGCGGGGACATGCACCGCACCATTTTTTCGACACCTGTCGTCAACACCCTGCTGCGCGTGTTCTCTGTCACCTTCCTTCGGCTGGCCGGCTGGAAGGTGCTGGGATCATTGCCAGCTGAGGCACAAAAAAGTGTTTTCATTGCGGCCCCGCACACCAGCAACTGGGATTTGCCCTACACGCTGATGGTGGCATTTGCGCTGCGGCTGAACATTTACTGGATGGGCAAGGCCAGCATTTTTCACTTTCCATTTGGACCGTTGATGCGCTGGTTGGGCGGCATTGCAGTAGACCGCTCCAAAACCAACAACCTGGTGGCCGCGTCTGCGCAAGCCATCCAGGCCGCCCAGGGCCCGCTGCAGCTGGTCGTACCGCCGGAGGGCACACGCAGCAAGACACGTTACTGGAAAACTGGCTTCTATCACATTGCGGTAGCGGCGCAGGTGCCGATCGTGATGGCCTACATGGACTACGAACGCAAGCTCAGCGGCCTCGGTCCCATGTTTGTGCCCACGGGCAACCTGGAAGCTGATATGGTGCATATCAAGGCGTTTTATGCGCCATTCAAGGGCAAGAACTCGTCGCAGTTTGGGGCGGATTGAAGCGCTCACACGCCTGCGGGGTCACCCCGACAAACCTCATGGCGTCTCAATGAAACTCCCGGCTGTGCGTGGCCAGTCCACCCAGTAGCGGTGTCAGGTCACGCAAGAAGCCGGCGATCACGTGGCAAACCTGGCCACCACTGTCCTCGTCGCGCTGCCAGGTGCCGTGTACCGCCAGCAGCCTGGCGTGCAGCAGTTCGGTGCGCTGGCGCGCGGCCAAGGCTTTCCAGACAATCACATTCACGGTGCCGGTTTCATCTTCCAGGGTTACAAAGGTCACGCCTTTGGCGGTGCCCGGGCGTTGCCGCATGGTGACGATGCCGGCGGCGCGCACCAAACGTCCATGCGGAAGTGGGTGTAATTGGGCGGCTGTCATAAGCTTCAAACTTGATAGC
>CAISLL010000196.1 GCA_903886165.1 uncultured beta proteobacterium
AGGGAACGTATTCGTCAACGCGCCGAACGGCTGGCCCGGCCTGGCTGATGAAAGTTGCCCTGAGTGCAAGCGCAGAGGAAGACTTGCTTGATGGATTTGAATTTTACGAATCGCAGCAACTGGACTTGGGTTGGTATTTTCTGGACAGTCTGTATGCCGACATCGACTCGCTTGGTCTTTACGCGGGTATTCACCCGAAGCCGTTTGGAGGCCTGTACCGGACGACAGGGCGGCGATTTCCGTTTTCCATCTACTACCGCGTCGCAGACAACGTAGCCACAGTGGTAGGTGAGCTCGACAGCCGCCAAAACCCTGAACGCATCAGCGCCAAACTGTCCGGTCGAACGGGGCGGTGATCCCGGTCACGCTGCTGTCGATTGCGCTGGTGGGCGGTGTCTGGCTGATGTGGGCGCTGGGCTACACCCTGTCGATGGCGGTGGCGGTGGCGGTGGGTTTCATTGCGCTGGCCGGGGTGGCGGCGGAAACCGGCGTCATCATGCTGATCTACCTGGACCATGCGTGGGCAGCACGGTGCTCACCTTGGCGGTGATTCCGGCGATTTATGCGCTGGTCAAGCAGTGGCGGCTTAAGAGGGGGCTGGAGGGGTGAGAGCCTCGTGTCTTTCTGCACTGGCTGTGGCTTACGCCTTGGTCAGCAACTCACGCAATTCGCTGACCCGCTCAATGCCCCTCAGGTCTTTTGCCAAGCGACTCGCGCCTGCGCCGCCGACCCAGATGCGAACTGTGTCATCAAGCATTTGGCGCAACTCGGTCACTACCGGCTGCAACCGACGAGCCGGGTACGCAGCTGAAAACGACAGGGCCACGACTTGCACTGAGTGCACGCGGGCGGCTTCTGCAATGTCTTTGAGTGGCGTCTGGGCACCCAAGGAAAGCGTCCGAATGCCGCGCAGAGCGAGCATGGCCTCTACCATCAAGACACCAAGAAGATGCGGCTCTCCGGGGACAGTCGTCAAGAGAATCAGGGGCTGCTGATGAGCCGCAGGGAGGGTGCTGATGGTTTGCCGAAGCAGGTTCTGCACCTGCTCGGTGTAAACGTGCTCTTCATAAACCTGCAATTCACCCCGGGACCATGCCTCTCCCATCAGACGATTGAGGTGCGGTAGCGTTTCTGTCAGAAACCGTTCCAGCCCAAGCTGCGCCAACTGCTGTAACAAATAAGTACGCCAGCCAACACCATCCTGGTGAAGCAGTCCGGCGAGTGCCTCCGATGAATTGGATGTCTGGACTGATGCGGTCTTGGTGACCTCACCCGGCAACTCGCGCTCGTCGAGCATTTTCAAGTCTGCATCGCTGGCTGCCACTATTTTTCCAGCGCGATACCCCCGGTCCAGCAAGCTTTTCAACAAGCGCAACCGCGCGATCTGGTTGTGTGGGTACAGCCGGTCACCGTTTGCATTACGTTCAGGACGGGGAAAGCCGTAACGACGTTCCCATATCCGCAGCGTGTCCTTGCCAACGCCGGTTTCCCGCTCGGCAACCGCAATATTGACCCAGGACATGGCGTTGTCAGTCGTCATTCAAATTCCACTCGGCTCAGACCAAAGTCCCTGCGCTGCATTGCCCTGTGCCCAACCTGACACCGGTGGGTGCCACGATCACCACCCGGCCAGACACCATGCCCACCACAATGACGGGACCGGTCGGCACGGGATGGATCCGCACATGGGAAGGACTGTAGCTTGCTGGCACGGACTCCCCGTTCACCTTTGCCAGAAGCGTTGACTGGTCCAGTTCAAGCCGAAGAGCAAGGACCGTGCCCTCCACATCTGCCTGGCACAAAAGCACGGTCGCCTTGTCCCGACCGGCTCGGTCTTGCCCTGACGCCCCAACCGCTGCCAGAACCAGCGCCAAGCCAGCCCATAGTTTCAGAATCATGCGGTTCCCCCATGTTTGGTTTCAGGCCAACAAGTTTCAACTACCATTCCACGCCAACGGCGCGCCAGGAATCTTCATAGCGCGCGTAAGCAAAGTCAAGGGTTTTCAGGGCCTGTTCCCAGCGCTGCTCCTTGGCTTGGCGTTCCGCCTGATTAAATGCTGCTTCGGCCTCACTGACACCTTGCTGCATTTCGCTCACGTCGATGCCCCCAACCTGTGCTTCGAGTAACAGGTATTCCGTGATCACCCGGCGCTCATCCATACGCCGCAGCCCGTCCGCCCAGTCAGCCTCACCGCCCCGAACCGCCCCTGCGCGTGCTTGAATGTAGAAATAATCACCACTGCGCAGTTGTGCCACATGCTGCTGAACCTGGGCATAACTTTGCAGCAAAACGGCCCGGGCGGCGTCAATTTTTTGCGCGGCCAACAGTTCGTCACTGCGCTGCAACGCTTCGCGGGCTGCCGTGACAAACGCGGTGGACGCAGCCTTTTCACGGGCTATGTTTTCACCTGCATCTGTAATGGACAGGAGGGTTTGGCGAATGGTGTCAATGTGCAGCACCTGGTCCGGGTGCTTGCCTTTCAGTGCCTGACCTTCCATGCGGGTGATGGGCTGCGAGGCCTGGCGTGACAGCTCCTGCGCGGTCTTTTCGTGACCACGCGCCAGTTCTTCCCTGGCGCGGGACAACAGTTTCAATGAATTTTCCAAAGTCTGGGCACTGATGCTGGCAGCCACCGATGAATGTTTCAGGCTCCACTCGGCCACGTCGATTTCGTTGGCAAGCGCGTTGGCAGGGGTCATTGATTGACTGGAAACCGTTCCTGCCAATGCAGCAGTCGAAAGCAGGGTCGCCAGCAATGCGCTCAAAAGGGACATGTTCATGGTCGTCTCCAAAAAGTGATGTGATGGCTGAAGTATATTTGTCTAGGACAAATAGTCAACAAAAATAAACGAAGCGACACCCTTTGGGTTTGCCGAGACAGCAAGAATTTGACTTTTACGTGAGCGGGGATGGCCGTTTCAGAAAGTCTGGGCCAGGTTTGCCAGGCTCACTTCGCTACAAGGTGATATGTTCCCCTGATCTTGCATACAGACATGCGTGGCTGCTGACACTGGCCTTGATTCCGGCGATCTATGCGCTGGTGAAGCAGTGGCGCTTGGAAAGGGGCCAGGAATAGGCCCGTGGGTTGCAAAAGGCGATAGCCATTTGCCTTCTCTCAATCATCCGCTTATTTTTGCAATCGCTGCATTGATTTTCTGCATGGTGTTTTCGTGGACGCGCTGGCTGCACAAAATGTAGCGTTTCAAGCCTGCTGGCATGTCCGGGTAGTCAATTCGCACCATGCCGTCATTGCGAAAATCGACACTTGATTCCGTCAGGTAGTTGAAGTCTTCCTGGTCAATGAACATGAAATCAGCCCGCTTGGCAGCAACTTTCTTGACCACTTGTAACGGTGACTGAAGTGAAAGGTCAACCTTTCCGGCAAATCTGGAAATGATCGCGTCAAGCTCTGGTCCATAAGACACGCCGTCAGCGCCGGCCATGGTCAGGGCAGGGTCTGACATCAGCGCTGCCAATGTGCCGTGCTTGCGCACGGCATTCGCAGATCGGGGGCCAGCCAGAACGACGTGAGGTTTGTCTTGATGGAGGGGCGCCGAAAAGCGCGCGTATCTTTCACGCTCAGGAATTTTGTACCATCCAAACGAGCAAATCGCTTGCTCATTTTTTTCAATTTCAAAAAAAATCCGCTTGGGCGGCATCTCCAGAAACTCGGCCGCGATACCCGCCAAATTCAACACCCGCCGGGTACGCTCAAGCAAAAAGCCTTTGGCCACACCATTGTCAATGAATGAATAAGGCGGCTTGTCTCTGAAAACCATCTGCAGAGATTGCGCACCGGCGCTTGCAGGCAGTGCCATTGCCAAGAGAATCCAGAGGGCAGTGCGTGATAAAAAGATCATAAAAACCACTTGAAAGGATTCTGAAATCCTGAGATATAGTGCTTTTGCTGAGACTCCTTGGTCAATTCTGGCGTTTAATTTTTCATATTGATTTTTCATATTGAGCGCTTCATTCTCTATCAACTTTTCCGCCCATGTGAAGAAACTTTTTCAATTCGGACTGCGTCGCAAATTTGGCAGCTTGAGTGCGGGCATCGGGATTGCGATGTGTGTGGGGCTGTTGGCGCCTGCCATCATTGGCGGGTATACGTTGACAACACTTAGGCAGGACCAACGCGCAAAGGATCTTGACCATCAGATCCGGGACAAACTGGAATTGTTGGCGATCAGCCTGGCAGACCCGTTGTGGAATATTGATAACCAGGCTGCAGGTTCAATTTTGATGGCCATGATGCGGGACCCGACCATCGTCCGCATCGTGGTGAACAACCCCAACGGGCGTGAGTTTCTGGGCTTTGAGCGGCTTGAGCGCCGGATCGGATCTGCGCGCCACGGGCAACGCGACATCTTGCGGGCAGGTGCTGTGGTTGGCCGGGTCGAGGTTGAATTCGATGACGGGTTGAGTCAGCGTGCCTACCAAAGTGATCGTATGTATTACGTTCTGGTGTTGGCAAGCCAGTTTGCGGTGGCACTGGCCTTGATGCTTTTTGTTGTAAGGCGTCGGGTTTTGCAGCCGTTGGCGCGCTTGCGGGCGTTTTCAGACCAGATCGCAAAGGGTAACCTGCACACCCAGCTTGACTGGGCTCGAACAGACGAGATCGGTCATCTGGCACGCCAACTCGATCACATGCGCAGTGGCTTGAAGGCATCGTTCGAAGAGCAACAGGTGATTCTGGAGAACATTCAGGTTGGCGTGATTTTTGTGCGGGATCACATCATCCGGCTGGCCAATCGTCATGTGGAGGAAATATTCGGATACGCCCCGGGTGAGATGCATGGGCAAATGTCACACATCATTTACCACTCGACGCATCAATTCGAAGAAATAGCGGGTCAGGCCACTGCCGCCGTTGCCGAAATCAATGGCGTTTATGAAGGTGAGTTGAACCTCAAGCGCCGCAATGGCAGCGGATTTTGGGCCCATATGCGGGGCAGAGCCCTTGACCACACCGAACCCCACGCTGGAAGCATCTGGGTGTTTGAAGACGTCACCGAGCAGCATCGGGCTGCAGCACAACTGCGGCTGTCGGCCACCGTGTTTGAGAACACGGCAGACGGCGTGATGATCACAGATTCACAGCGGCACATTGTGGCGGTCAACCGGAGTTTTGAACGCATTACTGGTTATGGCGAGGCAGAGGTTCTGGGTCACTCTCCGTCGTTTCTGCATTCCGGCCGTCAGGGGCATGAGTTTTACGCCCAGATGTGGCGAACCTTGGAAGAAACCCGTCGCTGGAGCGGGGAATTGTGGAACCGCCGAAAGACCGGTGAAATCTACCCCGAGCATTTGACGATCACGGCGGTGTTGGGCGCCAAGGGTGAACTGGACCATTACGTCAGTGTGTTCAGCGACATCACCTTTCGCAAGGAGGCTGAAAGCGAGATCACAAAGCTGGCGTTTTACGATTTCCTGACACAGCTTCCAAACCGGCGGTTGATGCTGGATCGATTGACCCAGGCACTGGCCAGCAGTGCGCGCCACCAACGGCATGGCGCCTTGATGTTGATTGACCTGGACAACTTCAAGACACTTAATGACACGCTGGGACACGATGTAGGTGACCAGTTGCTGGTACGCGTGGCGGCACGTCTGGAATCGTGCGTCAGGGAAGGTGACACAGTTGCACGCCTGGGAGGCGACGAATTTGTTGTGATTCTTGAGGGTCTTGACAAGGACGGTGCTGCACCATTGCAGGCCGAGGCCGTGGCGCAGAAGGTGCTCTTTGAACTCAAGAAGCCGTATTTGCTTGACCTGTCATTGACCGCCGAACATTTGACCCAGCGCAGTCATGATTGCACCGCCAGCCTGGGCATCGCCATGTTTAGGGATCAGTCCATCTCTGTCGACGAATTGATGAAGCGGGCGGATACCGCGATGTACCAAGCCAAAGCGGCTGGGCGCAACGCGCTTCGCTTTTTTGATCCTGACATGCAACTGGCGGTTGCCGCACGGGCTGCTCTGGAGCTTGACTTGCGCCGGGGGCTGCTTGAAAAGCAGTTTTTGCTCTATTTCCAGTCCCAGGTTGATTCGTCAAATTGTGTCATTGGTGCGGAAGTGCTTTTGCGTTGGCAGCATCCCGAGCGTGGTTTGGTGTCTCCCATCGAATTTATTCCACTGGCTGAAGAAACCGGCCTGATCCTGCCACTGGGTCAATGGGTGTTGGAGGCTGCCTGTGCCCAGTTGGCAGTTTGGGCGGATCGTCCCGGTTTCCAAAACCTCACCTTGGCGGTGAATGTCAGTGCCCGGCAGTTCCGGCAGCCAGATTTTGTCCAGCAGGTGCTGGCGGCGTTGAATCAGTTTGATGCCAACCCGGGCAGGCTCAAACTTGAGCTCACGGAGAGCATGCTGGTGGACAATGTGGAAGATGTGATTGAGAAAATGAAAGTCCTGAAGCAGCGGGGGGTCAATTTTTCAATGGACGATTTCGGGACTGGCTACTCATCTCTCCTGTACCTGAAATTGTTGCCGATCGACCAACTGAAAATTGACCGATCTTTTGTGCGTGATGTGCTCACCGACCTGAATGACGCTGCGATTGCGCGCACCATTGTGGCGCTTGGGCAAAGTCTTGGCCTTTCTGTCATTGCAGAAGGGGTCGAAACACAGGTGCAGCGTGACTTTTTGGCGGCAAATGGTTGTGACTTGTATCAAGGTTATTTCTTCAGCCGCCCGTTGCCCCTTGATGACTTCACGGCTTATGTGAATCATTCGCAAACCTCGGTACAGCACAGTCTTTCCTGACGACTCGTAGTCAGCGGCGCTGAACGTTGCGGGTTTGTTTGCAGGCGTCAAGTTACTGATGTCAGACCAAGCTGGGGTTTCCCGCTGGCGAAACAGTGGTGTTTGATCCTCGCATGCACGTCCCACAGGCTCATTTGCCTTGTTCATGGTTTCCGTCTTG
>CAISLL010000197.1 GCA_903886165.1 uncultured beta proteobacterium
AGTTGCCAAAAAAGGGGTTGGTTCAGGGCGCGTCACTTTCGACCGCGCCCTTTTTTCTGCTTGCGTCTTTTCAATTTACATATTCGGTTTTCCTGGATGAATCACATCAGAAATTTTTCGATCATTGCCCACATTGACCATGGCAAGTCGACCTTGGCCGACCGTTTGATCCAGCGCTGCGGTGGCCTGCAAGAGCGTGAAATGGAAGCACAGGTGCTCGATTCGATGGACATCGAAAAAGAGCGCGGTATCACCATCAAGGCACAAACCGCAGCACTTCACTACAAGGCGCTTGATGGGAAGGTCTACAACCTGAACCTGATCGACACCCCCGGCCATGTCGACTTCTCCTATGAGGTGAGCCGTTCACTCTCGGCCTGCGAAGGGGCGTTGTTGGTGGTGGATGCCAGCCAGGGGGTTGAGGCGCAAACCGTGGCCAACTGCTACACCGCGCTTGACCTGGGGGTCGAGGTAGTGCCGGTGCTCAACAAAATGGACTTGCCCAACGCAGACCCAGACAATGCCAGGTCCGAAGTGGAAGACGTGATTGGCATCGATGCCTCTGACGCGATCGCATGCTCTGCCAAGACGGGCATGGGCATTGACGACATTCTGGAAGCCGTTGTTGCCCGGGTTCCGGCGCCCAGGGGCAATCCGGACGGGGCCTTGCGCGCCATGATCATCGACAGCTGGTTTGACAGCTATGTTGGCGTGGTGATGCTGGTGCGGGTCGTTGATGGCCGTTTGGCCAAAGGCGATCGCATCAAGATGATGGCCACTGAGGCCACTTACAACGCGGACAGCCTGGGAGTGTTTACCCCGGCCAACGAGCCTCGCCAATCGCTTGAGGCGGGTGAGGTGGGTTACATCATTGCCGGCATCCGCGAATTGCAGGCTGCCAAGGTGGGTGACACCATCACCCTGATCAAACCGGGAAGCGGCGGCGCCGCATTCACCGCGAACGAGCCATTGCCCGGTTTCAAGGAAATCCAGCCGCAGGTGTTTGCCGGGCTTTACCCGACTGAGGCGAATCAGTACGAAGGTCTGCGTGACAGCCTGGAAAAACTCAAGTTGAATGATGCGTCCCTGCACTACGAGCCTGAAGTTTCGCAAGCCCTGGGCTTTGGCTTCAGATGCGGTTTTCTGGGGCTGCTGCACATGGAAATCGTGCAGGAACGCCTGGAGCGCGAGTTTGACCAGGATTTGATCACCACGGCGCCAAGCGTGGTCTACCAGGTGGTGCAGGCCGACGGCACGGTGAAGATGGTGGAAAACCCGTCCAAGATGCCTGACCAGGGCCGCCTGGAAGAAATCCGTGAACCGATTGTCAAGGTGCACCTGTACATGCCGCAGGAGTATGTCGGGCCGGTGATGACACTGGCCAACCAGAAGCGCGGCGTGCAGATGAACATGGCCTACAAGGGCCGTCAGGTCGTGCTGACCTATGAGATTCCGCTGGGTGAGATCGTGATGGACTTTTTTGACAAACTCAAAAGTGTCTCGCGCGGTTATGCGTCGATGGACTACGAATTCAAGGAATACCGCACCGCCGATGTGGTGAAGGTCGACATCTTGCTCAATGGCGAAAAGGTCGATGCCTTGTCCATCATCGTGCACAGGTCACAGTCTGTCTATCGGGGCCGTGCGGTGGTGGGCAAGATGCGCGAAGTGATTTCGCGACAGATGTACGACGTGGCCATCCAGGCAGCCATTGGCGCCAACGTGATTGCCCGCGAGACCATCAAGGCGTTGCGCAAGAACGTGATCGCCAAGTGTTACGGCGGCGACATATCGCGCAAGCGCAAGCTGCTTGAGAAACAAAAAGAAGGCAAGAAACGTATGAAGCAAATTGGTTCGGTTGAAGTGCCGCAGGAGGCTTTCCTGGCCATTTTGAAGGTGGACGCGTGATGCAGGCCCTGACCTCCGTGATCCTGGGCGCCTTTGCGGCCTATGTGGGGGCTTGGTACTTTGGCCGGGTGGATGGCAACTTTGCCTTGCTGCTGTTTCTGGCGTCGGTCGTGACTGGCATCTACTGGCTGGCCGAGCGGTTTCACTTTTTACCGCAACGCCAGCAGGCCGCTGCCGCACTGGAAGCCAATGCCATCAGGCGTGCTGAAGAATTGACCAAACAGGGCATCAGCCGGGTTGATGGCGATGTGTCTGAGGCCAAGCGACAGATTCTGGCGCAACCCTGGTGGCTCGACTGGACGGCGGGTCTGTTTCCGGTGATTATTGGCGTGTTCATCCTGCGCTCGTTCCTGTTCGAGCCGTTCAAGATCCCCTCAGGCTCCATGATTCCAACCCTACTGGTGGGCGACCTGATTCTGGTCAACAAGTTTCACTACGGCCTGCGTTTGCCGGTGCTCAACACCAAACTTACTGAAGGCACTGCCCCGCAGCGGGGGGATGTGATGGTGTTTCGCTACCCGCCCAAGCCCAGCCTGGACTACATCAAGCGTGTGGTGGGTGTACCCGGTGACGAAGTTGCGTATCTGAACAAGCGCCTGACCGTCAACGGTAAACCCATGCCTATCAATGCCTTGCCGGAATTTTTTGACGAGGACACCATGCGTTACTTCAACCAGTTTGAAGAAACCCTGGGTGACAAACCTCACAGGCTGCTCAACGACGACAGCCGACCGGCCTTTGTGCCGGGTGCCGATGAGTTTGAATTCAAGGCCAATTGCCGCTACAGTGTGGAAGGCGTGGTGTGCAAGGTGCCGCAAGGCCATTACTTCATGATGGGTGACAACCGCGACAACTCGCTGGATTCACGTTACTGGGGCTTTGTGCCGGACAAGAACATCGTGGGCAAGGCGTTTTTTGTCTGGATGAACTTTGGCAACCTCAAGCGCATCGGTTCGTTCAACTGATCAGGGAAAAGCAATGACCAATTCTCTCAAATTCAGACAGCATGGCATGTCCTTCATCGGCTTGCTGTTCGTTGGTGGCGTGCTGGCCGTGACCGGTGTGGTCGTGGCCCAGGTGGTGCCGACCGCCATCGAATACCAAGCCGTTCTCAAGGCCGTCAAGAAAGCCAGCGAAGGCAGCACCGTGGCTGATGTGCGCAACATGTTTGACAAGGCGGCCAGCATTGACAACATCAGCTCCATCAAGGGGAAAGACCTTGAAGTGACCAAAGAGAACGACAAGGTGGTGGTCAATTTTGCCTACCAGCGTGAGATTCATCTGGCAGGCCCTGCTTACCTGACCCTCAGATACACAGGCCATTCCCGTTGAAAGTGCAGGTGATGGGTTGAAGTCGGGTCTGGACGCGCTGCAAAAGCGTTTGCAGCACCAGTTCAAAGACACCGGCTTGCTGATGCGTGCGGTGACACACCGCAGTTTTTCAGCAGATCACAACGAGCGCCTGGAGTTTTTGGGTGATGCGGTTCTTGGGGCCGTGGTGGCAGACATACTGCACCAGCGACTGCAAGACCTGCCTGAAGGTGACCTTTCACGCGTGCGTGCGAATCTGGTCAGGCAAGACACTTTGCATCGCTTGTCGGTTTCCTTGGGCTTGCCTGAGGTGATCCGCCTGGGCGAAGGTGAAATGCGCTCGGGTGGGCAAAAGCGCCCGTCAATCCTGGCCGATGTGCTTGAAGCGGTGATCGGTGCGGTGTACCTGGATGCAGGTTTCATGGCGGCACAGGCCTTGGTGCAACGCCTGTACCAGGCGGTTGAGATCAACCCCGCCATGGACGCCATGGGCAAGGATCCCAAGACTGAGTTGCAGGAGTGGTTGCAGGGCCGCAAGATGAAATTGCCTGGCTACCGGGTGGTTTCGACATTGGGTGCGGCGCATCAGCAGACCTTTGATGTCGAATGTGAAATTATTGAACTCAAGCTGTCCGAACGCGGCGTCGGTGGCTCGCGCCGTGCCGGTGAGCAGGCTGCGGCAACTGCCATGTTGCAAAAACTTAAATCCAGGGTGAATTGATGACCACGACGAAAAAGACAGCAGATCAGGCAATGGACACAGGGGCTGAGGTGCAATCCAATCTGGAAGAACTTTTGGCTGGTATGCGCCGCGACATGCGCCCGGCGGGGGCCATGGAATCGCCGGTACAAGGCCAGCGCTGTGGCCTGATCGCCATTGTGGGCAAACCCAATGTAGGCAAATCGACGCTGCTTAATGCCCTTGTTGGGCAAAAAATAAGCATCACCTCGCGCAAGGCACAAACCACGCGGCATCGCATCACCGGCATGCACACGGTCGGCGCCACTCAGTTTGTGTTTGTTGACACGCCAGGTTTTCAAACCCTGCATGGCAATGCGCTGAACAAATCACTTAATAAAACGGTAGTAGGCGCCGTGGCAGATGTTGACCTGATTCTGTTTGTGGTGGAGGCCGGCAGTTTTACGCCAGCCGACGCGCGGGTGCTGGCTCTGCTTGGCAAAAACATTCCCACACTCCTGATTGCCAACAAGCTCGACAATGTGCACCGGCGCGGCGACATTGCGCCCTGGCTGCAAACCATGCAGGGCCAGC
>CAISLL010000198.1 GCA_903886165.1 uncultured beta proteobacterium
AGGCGACCGCACCACCTGGTATGGCGGTGGTGCCAAGGGTTACACCGATTACCCCACGCTGAAAGGCTGAAAGGCTGCGAAGCCAAAGCCCTACGCGTCGGCTGTGTCAAGCCACCGAAATCAACGCTGACAGCGTGTGTGTGCCGCCCGGTGCCAGAGTGACCTGATCTGGCCCGGCGTTGCAGGTTTCCACACACAGCATCTCACGGTGTTCGCCTGCGGCCATGTCGGCAAAGGCTTTTTCACGCTCGCGCCAGGGGTTCCAGATCACGGTGGAACTGCTGCCCTGTTTGGCCACGCGGATGCTGCGCTCCCAGGCCAGGTCTTCAATCAGGCAGTCGGCGGTGGTGTCCAAGTAGATGCGGTCGGTTTCGCCGGTGAATGCCACGGCGCCGGTTTGCGTAAGTTGTGCAAAGTCTTGCACCTTGTCCAGATAGGCGCAACCGTCCAGCCCCTGCACCCTGGTTTGCGCGATGTCGCCGACGCAAAAGTAAGTGTGCAGTGCGTCGGTGATCGTGAAAGGTGCCGTGCCCGTGTTGCGGGTGACCAGCGCCATGCTGAGGGTTTGGCCCACGGTAACGACCAGTTCCAGGTCAAACGCATGGTCCCACAGGGCGCGGGTGCTGGCGTCGTCGGCCGTGCCCAGATGCAGCACTACTTGCCCGGCGGCATCAAGGCGGGTCTCCCGCATTTCCCACAGCCGGGTGCGCACAAAACCGTGCGCGGGCAGACCCGCGCGCGCGCCAAACCACGGCCAGCACACCGGCACACCGCCGCGCGCGCCCTTGCCCGGGGCGTACACCGTCGCTTTTGATACCCAAAGCACAGGTTTTTGCCCGGTTGGCTGCCAGGTCAGCACCTGTGCGCCTTGCAGCGCCACGCGTGCACTGGCGTGTGGGGTTTGAATGTCGATCACGGGCAATCCGGGTGCACTCAAACTGAAGCGGAGATGGTCTGAAATGGCGAAACGGGCGTTGAGTGAATCAAGCGTATGGGTCACCGGGTTGCTCCTTTGAGTGGCGTGGAAGGCGCACGTAGCATAGCGGGCCTTGGTCCATGATTTTGAATGGACCCCTTCGTGGCTGCCATGTTAAAGTGCTGCGGTCGGGGTGTCAGCGTCCCGGCATCGGGCTCGTCAGGGCCCCAAGACGGTGTCCCGTCCAACCGCTGCAACCTTCAATGGACTTCTTCATGGACACCACAAAACCGCCCTTTTTCCCGCACGCCAGCACCGCTGAGAGTTGCTGCACGCCCGCAGCACTGGTCATGCAACTGGCAGCCAATGCCGCGCCCCTGCTCATTGACGTGCGCAAAAACGAGGCGTTTGCCGCCGCCGCCGACACCTTGCCCGGCGCCTTGCGGCGTGACCCGCTGCAAATTGACAGCTGGGCGACCACGCTGCCAGTCGCCGCAGCAGTGCTGGTCTATTGCGTGCATGGTCATGAGGTCAGCCAGAACACGGTGCAAGCCTTGCGCCAGCAGGGCATCCACGCCACATTTCTACAGGGCGGCATCGAAGCCTGGCGCCAGCAGGGTCTGCCACTGGTCGTCAAACCAGCGGGCAGCGCCACGCGCTGGGTGACCCGCGAACGGCCCAAAATTGACCGCATTGCCTGCCCATGGCTGGTGCGCCGCTTTCTTGATGCACAAGCCGAGTTTTTGTACGTCCCCACGGCACAGGTGCGCGTCGTGGCGCATGCGCAGCAGGCCACGCCTTATGACGTGAATGCCGACGTGGCGGACACCGTGTTCACCCACCAGGGCGATCAGTGCAGCTTTGATGCCTTCATTCGCCTCTACCACTTGGGGGCTGACACCGCACTGGCACGCCTGGCGGCCATCGTGCGCGGCGCGGACACCGACCGGCTGGATCTGGCCCCGCAAGCGGCCGGGCTGCTGGCCCTGTCGTTGGGGATGTCGCGCAGCATCCCCGATGACCTGACCATGCTCGACGCCATGATGCCGGTCTACGATGCGCTCTACGTCTGGTGCCGCGATGCCGTGGCTGGGGTGGACGAGCCACACAACTGGAAACCGGCATGAGCGCGCACCCTGCCAGCGGTCAAGGGCTGGACCGTGCTGCGCCAACGTTGCAAACGGCACCAGCGGTATCGTTTTTTGAGGCCTTCAAATTCTGGCTGCGCCTGGGTTTCATCAGCTTTGGAGGCCCGGCCGGGCAGATTGCCATCATGCACCGCGAGCTGGTGGAAGAAAAGCGCTGGATTTCCGAGGGGCGTTTTTTGCACGCACTGAACTACTGCATGTTGTTGCCTGGCCCGGAGGCACAACAACTGGCCACCTACATCGGCTGGCTGATGCACCGCACTTTGGGCGGTGTGGTGGCAGGCGTTCTGTTTGTGCTGCCCTCGTTGTTCATCCTGATCGGATTGAGCTGGATCTATGTGGCGTTTGGCAGCGTGCCCTGGGTGGCAGGTTTGCTGTACGGCATCAAACCGGCGGTGGCGGCCATAGTGTTGCATGCGGTGCATCGGATTGGTTCAAAAACATTGAAAAAACCCTCTCAATCCCCCGTTTTATGGGCGGTAGCAGCTATCAGTTTTGTTGCGATTGTGTTTTTGAGCGTGCCTTTTCCGTGGGTCGTGCTGGCTGCCGCACTCACGGGTTGGTTTGGTCAGCGGGTGGTGCCCCGGCAATTTGCCGCCGGTGGCGGGCACGCGTCCTCCAAGGTGCAGGGCGCGGTTCATCCAGTGGCCCTGATCGATGACCACACGCCGACACCACCCCATGCCCGCTTCAAGAAATCCCGCCTGACCGTGGTGCTGGTGGTGGGGGGACTGCTCTGGTTGCTGCCCATGGGTGCGCTCATCGCCTGGCAGGGCTCGGTCGGCGCGGTGACACAGATGGGCTGGTTCTTTACCAAGGCCGCGTTGCTGACCTTTGGCGGCGCCTACGCCGTGCTGCCATACGTGTACCAGGGCGGCGTGGAACAGTTTGGCTGGCTCACCGGCGCGCAGATGATGGACGGCCTGGCGCTGGGCGAAACCACACCGGGGCCACTGATCATGGTGGTGGCGTTTGTGGGTTTTCTGGGTGGCTGGAGTAAACAGGTGCTGGGCCCGGATGCGCTGTTCCTGGGCGCCGCGCTCGCCGCCACGGTGGTGACATGGTTTACCTTTTTGCCGTCGTTCATCTTCATTCTGGCGGGTGGTCCGCTGGTGGAATCCACCCACGGCAAACTGCAATTCACTGCGCCGCTCACAGCCATCACGGCGGCGGTGGTGGGCGTGGTTGCCAGTCTTGCTTTGTTTTTTATAGTGCATGTCGCAGATATCACATGGTCTGGAGGTCTATTTGGCATAAAAACGGATGTCGTGGCACTGGTGCTGATGGTGTTGGCTGCGCTGGCCTTGATGCGTTACAAGGTGGGCGTGATCCCGCTGATCGGTGCATGTGCCCTCGCCGGGATGGGCGTGAAGTGGCTGGGTTGAATTTATCCATCCCCGCTTTCTCGTCAACCTGAATTTTTGTACCCCGAGTTGCCGTTTCCATGATCGGCGTTCAGACGTGGCATGATGCTATGCACAGCAGCCACTGAGCAAGTCAGGAGATTAGATGAACGCACGCCTTCCCACCCCGCTTTTGAACAGCGCCCAAGCCCTTGCCCAGGTCAGCCAGGCTTGGGACACCGACCTGGTATCACAGCTCACCGACTACATTGCCATCCCCGCCAAGTCCCCCATGTTTGATGCCGACTGGGCGCAGCATGGCCTGATTGACACCGTGGTGCAGAACGCGTTTGAGTGGGTGCAGGCGCAAAAGGTGGTCGGCCTGACGCTTGAAATCATCCGCTTGCCCGGTCGCACGCCAGTGCTGTTTTTTGAG
>CAISLL010000199.1 GCA_903886165.1 uncultured beta proteobacterium
CCAGCCACCTGTTGTTGCAAGATGGCGTGGGTGCAGCCCAGGCGCTGGAGTCGGCGGTGCAGAGCTTTGGCGCCAGTGACTTGCTTCATGGTGTTTTGACCGTGGAGACACTGTTTCAGCACGCTATGCGTTGCAAGCGCCAGCAAAATTTACAGCAAGTATGGGTGACACCCCTCCGAGCAAAAGCATGGCTGCAAGCGGTTCGGGTGAATGTACCCACTGTGTTTTTGCCGATCTCCAAGCCATTGCAACAGCGTTTGTGCCATGAGGTGCTGGCGCAGTGGGAGGCGGCGCTGGGCCGTTGTTTGCGGCGAGCCCGGCTGAAATTTTTGACTGATCAGCCCCAATCGGAGCTGATCACCGCTGCGCATGCCAACTTTCCCATGCAAACGCTGCCCGATGGCTCGGCCAGAATGGGCTATCGCATCGAGGCCATGTTGGTGGAACCTGTCATGCAAGCCGCATTGGACGCGCTGCAAAAGAGCCTGAAAGGCACGCAACTCAAGCCACGCGGCTGGGAACGCATTGTGGGTTTGCTTCGCGAGGAAGTGGGTGAAATTGACCTGAATGACACGCTGGCGCACGTGCTTGTCGCGTTGACTGACGGCACCGATGCCGATGAGCTGACCTTGCCTTTGCCCAGATTGCATATTCCGCAACACTTGTATGGGCCTCTGCTTTTGGCAGCCCCCGCCGCCACCGCAGAGGCAGGCGCACAACTCAGTTTGCTCGACGACCAGCCGGTGAGCTTGCGCATATCGCCCCCGGCGCTGGAAAACAGCGAAGCCCGTTTGGTATGGGACCTGCGCCGTGTGTGGGAGCGCATGCATACCGAAGCGCCGTGGGTGGGCATCGAGGTGGTTTTGTTGCGCAATCTGGCCGGTGTGGGCGTTGGTTTGTTCGCTGCAGAAGGTTTTTACCCTGATTTTTTACTGTGGTTGAAACGGGGCACTGCCCAAGCCCTGGCTTTTGTAGAACCTAAAGGTTTGCGGCACCAATGGCCCGCTGACAAGTTCCATTTGCTGGAAAACGTGGTACCCAACTGGAAATTTTCGGTGCCGGTCAGTGGCTTTGTGCTCAGCGCCAATACAGAGCAGGAACTGCAAAAGCACCAGGTGGGGTTCACTTGGGCCACTGCGCCTTCGGTGTTGTTGCATCAGGATGCCGATGGGCACTATGTGAAGCAGTTGTTGAGTCAATTGCTGGCACGATTGCCCGCCTGAGCGCCTAAACCCCGTGCAGCTGGCGCAGTCGCTGCGTCTTTTCCAGCTTGACCCGCACATTGACCTGGCTGGCTGGCAGTGGTGTGCGCACTGCGTGGTCGGCCTGGCGGGTGTCGCGGTAAGCGTAACTGCCCAGCGGCATGCCCTTGGCGGTGATCAGGCTGGCCACGTGCGGCGTGTTGGCGCGCTCGCCGCGTGCGATCACCACCGCAACTTCGCCACTTGCCAGTTGCACATAGGTGCCGGGCGGATAAAAACCCAGGATCGAGGCCATGGCCACACGTTGTGTTTTTGTTTGTTCGGTGGCTTCCAGCACCAGGGCCCGGGCCGCCCCGAGCGCCGTCATGGCCGGGCGGCTGGTGCGCGGTGCCACCTTTGCTACCAGGGTGTCGGCCAGGTGGAGCAGGCGCACACTCATTTGCTGCTCGGCATCACCCATGTGGGCGTCTGGCGCATGGTGCCAATGCACAAGGTCCAGCAGCATCGGGTCGTGTGAGCCAAAACCACGCAGGATCTCGGCGCTGCCGGGGGCGTGTGTGGTGACCAGTTCACGTTGCGCCGGGCTGAGCGGCTGGCGCTGGCGCGCCAGCGTGTCCTGCGGGCGGGCCATGCCGATGTTCATGACCAGGGCGGCGCGCACCACCAGGCTTTGCTGGTCTTGTGACAGTGACAGTTTGCTGGCGGTGAGCGCGCCCACCACACCACTGAGCAGGGCATGGGTGGCGCAATAGCCCAAGCTCAGGTCAGGCAGAGCCTGAAACAGCACAAACAGCGCCTCGTCTGGGTCTTGCATGAGCCGATGCAACACGGCTTGCTCAATGCCTTCGAGCCGGGCCATCGGGTTGTTGGCAGACGGGCCCTGGTAAAGCAGGTTGCAAAGGGTTTCCTGCAAGTCGAGCCAGCCACCTTGAACCGTGTAGCTGGCCAGAAAGTCTGTGTCAAGAATCTGCTCGGGCATCGGGGCGCTGGCGATGAGGGCCATGTCCGCGCCCTGCTGACGCATGAAGCGCATCTGACGCTCCAGCGCGCGTCCCCAGGCCTGGGCGTCGGCTTGGGTCATGCAGGCCTGGTGCGCGGCGAGCATCTCGCGGTGCGCCTCGGACTGCAGTGTCTGACCACGGCGCAACAGCAGACGACCGTCAGGCGCGCGGATGTCAACCGGCAGGGCGCGGCCCAACTGCACGCGCCCCAGTGGCACCGGTACATACACCATCAGTCAACCACCTGCACCGGCACACGCAGCGCCAGCGCACACATCAATTCGTAGCCGAGTGTGCCGACCGAGTGGGCCACTTCATCAATGCCCAGCACTGAGCCGTTGCTCGCGTACCCCCACAGGGTGACCTCGCTGCCCATGCCGGCGTTGGGCACAGGTGTCAGGTCGACGGTGACCATGTCCATGCTGACGCGCCCGATCAGCCGGGTGCGTACGCCATCCACCAGTACCGGGGTGCCGGTGGGCGCCACACGCGGGTAGCCATCGGCGTAGCCACAGGCCACGACCCCGATGCGCATCGGGCTCTGTGCGACAAACTTTGAACCATATCCGACGCTAGCACCCGCATCTATTGATTGAGTAGCTATTATTTTGGATGCAAGCGTCATGCTCGGCTGCAGCCCCCAAGCCGCGCTGCTGTGTTCGGGGTAATCCGGCGCGCTGCCATACAGGCTGATTCCGGGGCGGATCCAATCGGATGCCGCCACCGCATCTGCATGACGCAGGGTGGCGGCGCTGTTGCTCACGCTGCGCTCACCCGGCAGGTCCCGCGTGACCTCGGCAAAACAGGCCATTTGTGCAGCAATGCCCTGGCCGCCGTCGGCATCGCTGAAGTGGGTCATCAGGGAAATCTCGTCCACCTGCGGCAACGCGTTCAGGCGCGCCCAGGCGCTGCGGTAAGACTCCGGAGTGAAGCCGAGCCGGTTCATGCCCGAGTTCATTTTCAGGAACACCCGGTGGCCGGTGTTGGTCTTGTGCGCGGCCAGCCAGTCGATCTGCTCGTCACAGTGCACGGTGTGCCACAGGTCCAGGCGAGAACACAGTTCCAGGTCGCGCGGTTCAAACACGCCTTCCAGCAGCAGCACCGGGCCGCGCCAGCCCAGGCCCCGTACGCGCTGGGCCTCCTCCAAGTCCAGCAGGGCAAAACCGTCGGCGCTGCGCAGGCCTTCAAACACACGCTCAATGCCGTGGCCGTAAGCGTTGGCCTTGACTACTGCCCAGACTTTGGCGTCCGGTGCGGCCCGGCGGCTGCGAGCCAGGTTGTGGTGCAGTGCAGCAAGGTGAATGGTGGCGGAGATCGGGCGTGGCATGGTGGTGTGGGTAAAAGTAATGCCCGGATTTTGACACTGCCGCGGCGTGCTATAACCCCGTACCGTCTGGAGACACATCACTCTTTCACGCGCCGCAAACAGTGGCCGACATAACCATCGATGAAGCGCGGTTTTTTCACCATCATGTCGGCGCAGTTTTTCAGCTCGCTGGCCGACAACGCCCTGTTTGTCGCCGCTGTCCAACTGTTGCGCACCAGCAAGGCACCCGAGTGGCAGCAGGCCGCTTTGGTGCCCATGTTTGCCCTCTTTTACGTGGTGCTGGCGCCCTTTGTGGGTGCCTTCGCAGATTCCATGCCGAAGGGCAAAGTCATGCTGATCAGCAACTTCATCAAGGTGGCCGGCTGCCTGTTCATGCTGTTTGGCACACACCCGCTGCTCGCCTATGCCGTGGTGGGGCTGGGCGCGGCAGCCTATTCGCCGGCCAAATACGGCATCCTGACAGAGTTGCTGCCAGCCTCCCAGCTGGTCAAGGCCAACGGCTGGATCGAGGGGCTCACGATTGGCTCGATCATTCTGGGTGTGCTGCTGGGCGGGCAGCTGGTAGGGCATCATTTGTCACGCCATCTGCTGTCCATTGACATCCCGGGCCTCAACACCGGCATCAACAACCCGGCCGAGGCTGCAATCTGCGTGCTGATTTTTGTCTACATGCTGGCGGCCTGGTTCAACACCCACATTCCCCTGACCGGCGTGCTGATGCGCCCTATGCCCAGACCGCGCCATCTGCTGGGTTTGTTGCCCGATTTCTGGACCTGCAACACCCGCTTGTGGCGCGACAAACTGGGACAAATCTCGCTGGCGGCCACCACCCTGATCTGGGGAGTGGCGGGCAACTTGCGTTTCATTGTGCTGGCCTGGGCGGCCGCCGCACTGGGTTATTCAGTGACACAAGCTTCTGCCTTGCAGGGCGTGGTGGCAATTGGCATGGCGGTGGGCGCGGTGGTGGCCTCCATGCGCATGCGGCTGGAAGATGGCCCGCGGGTAATGACGCTTGGCATCATCATGGGCTTGCTGATCATTGGCCTGATCTTCATCACCAACGTCTGGGTGGCAGCGCCGTTCCTGATCTTGCTGGGTGCCCTGGGCGGTTTTCTGGTGGTACCGATGAACGCACTGCTGCAGCACCGCGGCCATAACCTGATGGGAGCCGGGCGGTCCATTGCGGTGCAAAATTTCAACGAACAGGCCTGCATTCTGGTGCTGGGGGCGCTTTACAGCCTGTCGACCGGCCTGGGGCTGCCCACCTTTGCCGCGATCACCGGGTTTGGCGTGGTGATTGCAGGCTTCATGTGGCTGATACGGCGCTGGCACGCGCGCAACCTGCTGCAACACCGGGACGAAGTTCACCGCCTGCTGGCCATTGCCAGGAACGACAAGGCACATGGCTGACTTTTTTTGGAGGACAAGCGATGACCACTGTATATGACTTTGAAGCGCTTTCAATTGACAGCAAACCTGTGGCTCTGAAGAAATTCAAGGGCAAGGCCATGCTGATTGTGAACACGGCGAGCGCCTGCGGATTCACGCCACAATTTGCAGGCCTTGAGAAGCTGCATGAAACCTATGGCAACAAAGGTCTGGTGGTGCTGGGGTTTCCGTGCAACCAGTTTGGGGCCCAGGACGCCGGCAGCAACGACGAGATCGCCGGGTTTTGCCAGCTGAACTACGGCGTGACATTTCCGATGATGGCCAAGGTGGATGTCAACGGCGCGCAGGCGCACCCGCTGTACCAGTGGCTTTGCTCAGAGGCCCCCGGCCTGCTCGGCAGCAAGTCAATCAAGTGGAATTTCACCAAGTTCCTGGTCAGCAAGGACGGCAGTGTGTGCAAGCGTTACGCCCCCACCGATACGCCGGAAAGCCTGAAGAAAGACATCGAGGCCGCTTTGGCCGCTTGATTGAATTGGTCAACCAAGATATTCTGTCCCTGTCACCACCCATAAAGGTCACGTCATGAGCAACACCATCGACGCCAGTTCGGAGCGTCGCCAGTACCATGAGCTTCGCAAGGTCTTTGTGAGCTGTTGCGACTTTCTTGCACCCATCGTTGTCGCCAACGAAAAGGCAAAAACCGTCTCCAGCTTCGCGATGGCACGCATGGTGGCAGATCGATTTCCGGGCTTGTCATCCGCCGAGATTCACATTGCAATCATGACTGTTGAAAAGCTGGACCACCAAACGCGTATGCGGTCCCTGTCCGGAAAAAGCAGCTAACTGGCATGGCAACAAAGCCACCATGTAGCATGAAAATAGCTGTCATTGCGGGCCACGACCCGCAATCCATGGATCCCGGATCGAGTCCGGGATGACAGCCGGGGACTTTCACGTTAACCGTTGAGCAGGGTTCTTTCCCCGTCGGCATGGCGCAGGCGCTGCGCCAGGGTGCGGGAAATGGCGGTGACCAACAACAAAGCCAGTTTTTTGTGGTCTTCGGCCAGTTGTTTGAATTGATCCAGAGGCAGCTCGAACAGGTCGGCGTCAGTGTGCGCGATGGCCGTGTCGCTGCGGGCATGCCCATCAAGAAAAGCCAGGCCGCCAAAAAAATCTCCCCGCCCGAAGGTGGCAATGTGGTGCAACTGACGGCTGCCACTGATCGGCGCCATGATGCGCACCGCGCCACGCCGGATCAGATAAAGCACCGGCTCCTGATCACCCATGGCATAAATTGCTTCGCCGGCTTTCACACTGCGCTGTCGCATGCGTCCTTCAAGGTCGGCGATGGTTTCGTCCTTGTGCCCACGAAACAAGTCCATTTCCTGCAATGTCAACAGCATCTCCTCGTTCGCAGGCGTGGTCACGTCCCCGACCAACCGGTCTTCAACCCATTCGATGGCCGCTTCGATGGTGCCAAAAACCAGCACCGAGTCACTGCCATCGAGAAGCCCGGTCTGCCTGAAAAACTCCAGCAGGTTGCGCCCGTTGGGAAGTTGTTCGCGAACATTGCTCAACAGCAATGGGACACCCCGGTCCCGCAGCATGTCACGCACCAGGTTGAGCATGTGGGCGGCGGTGATGTCAACTGACTGGACGCGGCGCAAGTCCAGAATGATGTAGTCCCGGGTCTTGATCTCGGCTTCAAGCACCGAGTAAAGCTCGTATGTGGTGCCAAAGAAAAGACTGCCCTGCAGCTCAAGAATCACGGCCGTGTCACCCTTTTGGGCAATGATCCGCATTTCGGCTTCAGGACGGTACCAGGTGGACGAGCGTTGGTTGACAAAGGTTTTGTGGCGCACCACAGAGCCGCCTACCTGTTCACGCACAAACAGCAAGATCGACAAGGCCACACCAGCAGCCGAGGCGGCGATCAATCCGACCGTCAGGGCAAAACCAATCACGACCGCCACCACGGCAAAGTCGAACACCATTGCCCGTGACTCCAGAAACGTCAAGGGCTTGGTGTCGATCATGCGCAAGCCGACGAC
>CAISLL010000200.1 GCA_903886165.1 uncultured beta proteobacterium
CCACCCACACGGGCCAGCAGTTTCACCGGCATGGCGTCCAGCACCTCATTGCCCAGCACCACGCCGCGCATGTCGTCCGGCAGCGCGTCCACCCAGCGCACCTGGTCACCAAACTCGGCCAAGGTGGCCTGCTGGCGGGCCCGCAGGCTGCCCGAAATGTCCACGATGGTATAGCGCGACAAGGCCACCCCTTGCGCTTTCAAGGCCTGCAGGATTTGCAGCGCCAGCGCGCCGGAACCGGCGCCAAATTCCCAGACCTCCCCTGTGCCCGTCACTTCGAGTGCCTGCACCACCTGTTGCGCCAGCGTCCAGCCAAACAGCGGCGAGATTTCCGGGGAGGTCACAAAATCGCTGCCCGCCACCTTGGCACCGTCCTGCACGGTGTAGGGCAAGGCACCAAATTTGGTGCTGCCATGGGCGTAGTAGCCCAGGCCGGGGGTGTACAGGGCCTGGTCCATGAAGGTGTCGAACCCGATCCAGCCGGTTGCGTCCTGAATCGCCTGTGCAATGCAGCGGGAAAGCTCGCTCGTTAAACTTGGGGGTGTTGTCATAGCCTGGAATTGTCCCCGAATGTCCCCCCCCACCACCCCACCCTCTGGCGCATCTGCTGGCCAGCGCACCGTGCTGGTCACAGGCGCAGCCAAACGACTGGGGCGCGAGATCGCCCTGACGCTCGCCCGAGCCGGTTGGCGGGTGGCGGTGCACTACCGCGACTCGGTCGAGGACGCTCGCAAAACAGTAGCTGATTGCGTCGGCTTGGCAGGGGCAAGCGCCTCATTTCGTTCAAATTTATCAAATGAAACAGCGGTGCGCGGCCTGCTCCCCAGGGTGATTGAAGAGTTTGGCCCGGTCGACGCCATCGTCAACAGCGCCTCCACTTTCGAGCACGACTCCCCTGAGACTTTCTGTTTTGCCGCCATGGAAAAACACATGAGGGCCAACGCGGGCGCGGCAATCTTGCTCAGCCAGGCATTGCACACCCACCTGCAGACACGCGAGGGGGCCACGGGTGTGGTGGTCAACCTGCTGGACCAGAAACTGTGGAACCCGAACCCCGATTTCGTCAGCTACACCTTGTCCAAGGCGGCACTGGAGGCGGCCAACACCATGCTGGCGCTGGCACTTGCGCCGCGACTGCGGGTGGTCGGGGTGGCACCCGGCCTGACTCTGACCAGCCACATGCTGACGCCGGAAAAATTTGCAGCGCTGCACAAGCTTGCGCCACTGGGGCATTCATCCACCGCTGCCGACGTGGCGGCCACGGTGGCGTTTGCGCTTGAAAACCAGTCCATCACTGGCACCACGCTGCTGGTGGACGGTGGCCAGCACCTGATGAAGTTCGAGCGCGACTTCTCGCTACTCTAAGCCACTCCCCCATCCATTGACATCACCCCATGACCTTTGCCACCCTCAGCAGCCACAGCATCGGCCTGCAAACACTCACGCTCACCGGTTTGCGCTTTGATGCAAGTCTGGGCATCCTTGAAGCGGAAAAAATTGCCCCGCAGCCGATTCAGGTCGATGCTGAACTGAGCCTGGGCCACCAGCCCCTGCTGCCAGCAGATGATGACATCCTGCATGTGCTGGACTATCGCAAGGTGCGCACCATCATCATTGAAGAATGCACGTCTGCGCATGTCAACCTGCTGGAGACACTGATCGGCAAGCTGGCCAACCGGCTGATGCAGTTGCCCGGCGTGAAAGGCGTGCGCTTGAAGATTGCCAAGCTGGAAATTTTTGCCGACTGTGAGGTCGCCATCCGTATTGAAACCGGGCAGTGGAACAAGGACTAAAGCCATGAATTCAATTTGGACAGACACCGAAGCAGTGTTGGACGCACCCGTCGACACCGAGGCAAGCCCCGTCGGCAAAAAAAAGCCAAAAATCGAGCGCGAAATCCACAAGCTCGAAAAACGCCTGTGCCGCCAGGTCGGCCAGGCCATCATCGACTTCAACATGATCGAGGAAGGCGACCGCGTCATGGTGTGTGTGAGCGGCGGCAAGGACAGTTTTGGCCTGCTCGACATTTTGCTGAAGCTGCAAAAGCGCGCGCCAATCAACTTTGACATCATTGCCGTCAACCTGGACCAGAAACAACCCGGTTTTCCGGCGCACATCCTGCCCGAGTACCTGAGCAAACTCGGCATCGAGTACCACATCGAAACCCAGGACACCTACAGCATCGTCAAAAAGGTGGTGGCCGAGGGCAAAACGATGTGCAGCCTGTGCAGCCGCCTGCGCCGCGGCATTTTGTACCGCGTGGCGGACGAGCTCAAAATCACCAAGATCGCGCTGGGCCACCACCGTGACGACATGCTGCACACCTTCTTCCTGAACATGTTTTTTGCCGGCAAGCTCAAGGGCATGCCGCCCAAGCTGGTAAGCGACGACGGCGGCCACGTGGTGATCCGCCCGCTGGCCAACGTGGCCGAAAAAGACCTGATCCGCTGGGCCGAGCACCGCCAGTTTCCGATCATCCCGTGCAGCCTGTGCGGCAGCCAGGAAAACCTGCAGCGCCAGGAAATCAAACGCATGGTGCACCAGTGGGAGCGCCAGTACCCGGGCCGCACCGAAACCATGTTCACTGCGCTGCAAAACGTGGTGCCGTCCCATTTGATGGATGTCAAGCGCCACGACTTCAAAGGCATCAAAATCACTGGTGTTGCGGATGAAGAGGGCGACAAGGTGTTTGATGCGGAAGAATTCCCCTTGCCAGGCTTGGCAGGCGTACAACTGGTGCAGTTTTGATATTTATATAAAATTGGCCCCTATCCCTTATGAATAAAGCGCGAGTAGCTATATTTTTTGTCGCATTTTTCGCATTCGCCAGCTTGCTTGCCGGGTGCGCCGGGCCGCGCCTCATCGACACCCAGGTCAACAGCTTTGCGCCGCAAGCTATTTCATCTGGCGCCATTTACCAGTTTGAGCGCCTGCCATCCCAAATGGCCGACCCCATGGGCCAGGACAAGCTGGAAAAACTGGCGGAGCAGGCCATGGCCAAGGCCGGATTGAGGCGTCAAAACGGCGCCGCCCTCGCCGTGGTGGTGACCGCCGTGCAGCGTCAGGAAAGCACGCCTTACCAAAGCGGCATCAACATCGGCTGGGGACTTGGCTGGGCATTTGGCAATGGCAGCATCGGTATCGGCCATCGCGGCCCGTTGTTTCCGGGGATAGGCGCACAACCCAGCTACTGGCGCCAGGTCAGCCTGATCATGCGCAATGCCGCCGGCCAGGTGGTGTTTGAGAGCCACGCCAGCCACGAGGGTGTCTGGTCTGACAGCGATGCAGTTCTGGGCGCCCTGTTCGATGCCGCACTGCAGGGATTCCCCAACCCGCCCGGCGGCGTGCGCCGTGTCAACATTGAAATCCCCCGGTGATGCAGGCCACCCGCATCATCGCCATCCGCCACGGTGAAACCGCCTGGAACGTCGACACCCGGTTGCAGGGGCAACTCGACATTGCGCTCAACACCAACGGCATCTGGCAAGCCGGGCAGGTGGCCCGGGCGCTGGCTGGCGAAGTGATTGACGCCATCTATGCCAGTGACCTGCTGCGTGCCTGGCAAACAGCCAACGCCATTGCGCACGCCACCAATGCGCCGCTGCTGCCCCACCAAGGGCTGCGCGAACGCGGTTTTGGCAGCTTTGAAGGCAAAACCTACGCCGAGATCGAAGCCGAATGGCCAGAGCAGTCCGAGCTTTGGCGCAAACGTGTGCCTGACTGGGCGCCCCCGGGCGGCGAATCCCTGCTGACCATGCGAGCGCGGGTTGCCAGCACCCTGAACACCCTCGCACAACAACACATCGGTGGTCAAATTGTGCTGGTCGCGCACGGCGGCGTGATGGACATCCTGTACCGGTTGGCCACCAGCCAGGAACTGCAGGCGCCACGCAGCTGGCTGCTGGGCAACGCCGCCATCAACCGCCTGCTCTGGACGCCCGAAGGTGTCACCCTGGTTGGCTGGGCCGACAGCAACCACCTGGAAAGCACCGGGCTGGATGAAGACAGCACCTGACGATGTCAGACTGGACCTGGCGCGAGCCAAATCGTCGAGAATTGACGCCAATTCGGACTATTGATTGAATACAAGATGACCACTAACGAAACGGCCCTGCGCCCAACCTTGCCCGACCACCTGTCTGCCGATGCACACAGCCCGCACTTTGTCGCCGCTGTGTTCGAACACGATGTGGGCATCCGGCTCAACGACAAGGAGCGCGGCGATGTCCAGGAATACTGCCTCAGCGAAGGCTGGGTCAAGGTGCCTGCGGGCAAGGCGCGTGACCGCAAGGGCAACCCGCTGCTGATCAAGCTCAAGGGCAAAGTCGAGGCGTATTACCGATAATTCCGTTTCCAAATCATTTGTGTCTAGGCGCGAAGCCGCAGGCAGTGCAGCTGAAACAGCTGGACGACGCCCACTGCGTACATCGGCCGGTTGCAGGCACCCTGAAACCTTGTGGGGATGTAGCACTTGTAAACGCTCGGCGTGTTGGCGGGCCTAAACTCCCGCCATGATTCAAAGCCTTCAATGCGCGCGTACTTTCGCCACCGAACAGTTTCACCGCGCCTGGTCTGCTGTCAGGCAGCACCCGTTGCAGGCGGCTTTGCTGCTCCCGGCCCTGGTGCTGCTTTACGTATTGGTGCTGATTCCGTTCACGCCCGGCATTGGTGACCTGCGCAAGGCAAAGGCCGAGGCACCGTCGATGCTGCTGGCCGCTGACGGCACCGTGCTGGCCGAATTCAAGCGCATCAACCGCCAGCCAGTCGCACTGGACAAGATCGCCCCGCATGTCGTGAACGCGCTGATTGCCACCGAAGACCGCCGCTTTTATCAGCACCACGGCATTGATGTATGGCGGCTGGCCGGGGCGGTGCTGAGCACCCTGGGCGGCGATTTGCAAGGTGGCTCAACCATCACCCAGCAACTGGCGCGCAATCTTTACCCGGAAGAAATTGGCCGCGCCACCAGCGTCACACGCAAGGTCAAGGAGGCCATCACCGCGCTCAAAATCGAGGCGGTGTACTCCAAGGACGAGATTCTTGAGACCTACCTCAACACCGTGCCCTTTCTGTACAACGCCTTCGGCATTGAAATGGCCGCGCGCACCTACTTTGACAAGTCGGCCAACGAGCTTGACGTGCTGGAGAGTGCCACACTGATCGGCATGCTCAAGGGCACCAGCTACTACAACCCGGTGCAAAACCCGGAACGTGCCGTGCAGCGGCGCAACCTGGTGCTGGCGCAAATGGCAAAAAATGGTCACCTGACGTCATTTCGAGTTGAGGTGCTGTCAAAACGCCCACTGCGCCTGGATTTTGAGCGTCAGGTGGAACCCCTCGGGCTGGCACCCCACGTGGCCCAATACCTTCGCTCATGGCTCATCGCCTGGGCCGACCGGCGCAACTTTGACCTTCAGGCAGACGGCCTGCGGGTCTACACCACGCTGGACGCGAAGCTGCAGAAAGCGGCCAACCTGGCCGTCACGAAGCAACTGGACCGACTGCAGCAGCAGGCCGACGGACGTCGCAAGGATGAGCCGCAGCGCGCCGTGCTACAAGCCGGTTTTCTGGCCCTGGACCCTCGCAACGGGGCAGTACGGGCCTGGGTCGGCAGCCGCGACTTTGCCCAGGAACAGTTTGACCACGTGAGCCAAGCCCGGCGCCAACCCGGCTCGACCTTCAAGCCCTTTGTGTATGGCGCGGCGTTCATGCAGGGGTTTGACCCGTCCTATACCTTGATGGACCAACCGGTGAGCATCAAGGTGCCGGGCGGCGAGCCGTGGACACCCAGCGACGACTCACCGCCGAGTTATGAGCCCATGACCCTGGGCAGCGGGCTGGCTTACTCCAAAAACACCATCACCGCCCAACTGATGGAAAAAGTGGGTGCGCAGCGCGTCGGGCAACTGGCGCAGGCCATGGGGGTGCGGCAAAGCAAGCTGGACCTGGTGCCCTCGCTGGCCCTGGGCACCAGCCCGGTCACGCTGCTGGAAATGGTGGCTGCCTACGGCACCATCGCCAATGGCGGCAGCTACCGGGAGCCGCATCTGGTGCTGCGCGTGGAAGACCGCAACGGCCAAGTACTGGAAAAATTTGAGCCGGTGACCGAGCGCGAACCCGCCATGCCGCGCCAGCCCGCACTCACACTGGTCAACGCCATGCGCGGCGTGATTGACCGGGGCACGGGTTCTGCCATTCGTTATCGCTATGGCATTCAGGCCGACGTGGCCGGCAAGACCGGCACCACGCAGGACAACACGGACGGCTGGTTCATCATGATGAACCCTCAGCTGGTGGCGGGTGCCCGGGTTGGCTTTAACGACAACAGCGTGAAGATGGGATCTTGGGGTCAGGGCGCCCGCAGCGCCCTGCCGATGGTGGGCGATGTCTTCCAGCAGGCCTTTCGCAACTGGTGGATTGACCCGAAAGTTGAATTCGACATACCCCGCCCTCGGCCACCGCCGCCACCTGAACCAGAAGCTGAGCCAGCTCAGCAGGGCGACCCGATCGGGGACTTGGTGAACGATGTGATGGGCAAAATCATGCGGCAGTTTCAGCAGGACTGAAACAACGCATCAGACCCCAAACAGGTCCGGCCCGCCCTGGTTGGCGGGCGGCGTTACCCCCAGGTGTTTATAGGCCGCCAACGTGGCGATGCGGCCACGCGGGGTGCGCTGCAGGTAGCCCTGCTGGATCAGGTAGGGTTCGATCACGTCTTCAATGGTTTCACGCTCTTCACCAATGCTGGCAGCAATGTTGTCGAGCCCGACCGGGCCACCGTCAAAACGGTGAATTACAGCTTCAAGCAGCTTGCGGTCCATCAGGTCAAACCCTTGGGGATCGACATCCAGCATGACCAATGCACGGTTGGCAATGTCGAGCGTGATTTCACCCGCCCCCTTCACATCGGCATAGTCGCGCACCCGGCGTAGCAGCCGGTTGGCAATGCGTGGTGTGCCGCGTGAGCGCCGGGCAATCTCAAAGCCGCCCTGCTCGTCGGTGGGCACGTTGAGCAACCCGGCACTGCGCTTGACAATTCGCGCCAATTCCTCCGAGG